>JAIPFP010000103.1 GCA_021736575.1 Pirellula sp.
GGGACAACCGTCGGGCTCTCGCATGAGTACCGAACCCATCCTGCCAAAATCAGCCAACTGATTGCAGACGTGGCACGGGTGGCATGCCCAGAGGTTATGAGTTTATGGTAGTAGGCACATTCCATGTGCCGTCCGCAATTCGAAAACCTCTGGTTTTTGAGGCTACGGCACACGGTTGGGCTGATGAAATGTTGACGTGCGTCCAGACGCACTAGGAGAAACCTTGTATCATGATTAGAGGGTTTTGAAGCATTTCCCAAACCGCTCTCTCAATTGCAAACATCTATGAAGATCATCACGAACGACGACGTTCAGGATTGGTATGCATCGGCCAACGATCTTGCGGCTAGCTTCAAGTCGATCGGTTTACAGAGCGATGGCATAGCGATCCCCGAAATGCCATATCATTTGCAGGTCGCAATCGCGGAGCAAGCCAAAGCCGATCCAGCGGCGACGATTCCCATTGCACGTTTTTCGTCGATTTCGTTTTTTTCTCTGTGCAAAGGATTGTTTTTGCGACTCAGCGGGCTGGCTGATCAACGAGCGACGGAGATCTTTGGGTTCGCTTGTCAATCGAAATCCATTTCGTCTACGGCCGCCACTGCCGAGCTGGTGAAAGAGTTTTTGCACAAGGAAATCGGGCTCGATTTCTGCCAAAAGGTCGCATGTTTGTTGGGGGATCCTTTCGATGGCCGCAAGAGTCTGTTTCGACGCGATTCGTTGTTGCGATTGTTGCAGTCGGTCTCGATGCAAGCTCGATCCAGTATCCTCGATGAACTGGCAAGGGTCGGCGACATCGCGATTGTTTTCGCACAGCACGCGTCAGTGGTCAAAAAAGAGGAACCGCTAACGGCTGCAGAAGTGTTGGCAGCGTTGAAACCGATGCCTGCACTTTCCGTAACCAATCGATTTGATTTGCTTCGTTCCCTGCTCGAACGCTGCGGTCGGATGGAAGCCTATTACTTGGTCAAGCTGGTGCTGCGAGCGGCGGGTTTTGGGTTTGAGTATCAAGGAACCGTATTGGCTGAAGCGATTGCGAATCAGTTCCACGTTTCAGTCGAGGCAGTTGAGCATGCGATTGCATTAACGGATCCGATGCATGTGTCGCGAGTTTTAACCGAGCATGGCCCCAACGGATTGCGATCGATTCAGTTGCAACCGCTTTCGCCTGTGCGGCCCGCTTTGGCAACTGGGGGTACCGCGCAAATCAATAAGTTTCCTGTTTGGGTCGAACGCAAATACGATGGCATCCGACTGTTGCTGCATAAATCGACCGATGCAACAGGCGCAACCTTGTGCGGGGCTTACACGCGAAATCGAAAGGATTGGTTGGAATTGGTCCCCGGTTTGGATCGTTCTCTCACGATGTTGCATGCGTCCAATGCGATTATTGATGGTGAACTTCATGGTACGGTACTCGACCTGGAGGGAGCAAGACCCGCATCTGTGTACGAGGTCTTTTCAATGCTGCAGGGAGAGCCCGTTCGACCGGTGACGCTCAAGTTCGCAGCCTTCGATTTACTTTACGCAAACCACTCGGACCTGACCAGCCTGCCTTTGTATCAGCGTCGCAACGCGTTGTTGTCATTGCTCGGTCCACTCCTGCAGCTACCCACGCCATTGCCGTTTTCGTTGGCGGACGGGCAGATTGCGAACAACAAAGAGGATGTCAACAGGCTGTTCCAACACTTTCGAGCGCAGGGCTATGAAGGGATCATCGCCAAGGATTTAGGGGGCGCGTATCACGTCGCGACTCGCGATCCGAGTTGGGTCAAACGCAAGCCTGAGATCACCCTGGATCTGGTCATAACGGGAGGCACTATGGCGGTCACCAGCAAAGCGACCGCTGGCATGTTTGGCTCGTACGTGATTTCGGCACGCAGTGTGGCGGGTGGGGAGCCGTTTGAAGTCGTGGGTGATGTGGCTGGATTAGATGTGGCTCGCGATCGACAAATCCAAAACGATGTTATGGAACGCGGATTATTGACTCGTCGCAAATTTGAGCGGCACAGCGCAAGCGGTACTCGGCCGGGTTGGGAGTTTGCGCCGCAGATCGTCGTGACGGTCAAGTTCGAGGGGATCATTCGAGAGAATGCGACTGGAAAACTCAGTCTGCGAGATCCGAAGATTGCCATGCTCCGGGCCGACAAAGCCGCACACGAAGCCGATACAACCCGTGCAATCGAGGAATTGTATCTCAATCAGAGACTCAGTTAGCTGGGAATCGTCGTTAGCGAGGGATCGTCCAACTCGAGACTGGCAGGACCAGAATCCCACTATCCCATTATTCGTCGTCGGGCGGCACCATGAGTAGCCCTTGCGCAATCAAGGAGTCTATCTTCGGCAAACTGACGCACTCTTCAAAATCCTCGGCCAACCAATATCCGACATAATCGCCAACCAAAATAATGAAATTATCCGAAATCGGCATGATTTTCTTCCAGTCAACTTGCTGAAGATTTTTCCCAACGCGATGCATCATTTCGCGAAATGGTGCCAAGGCTTGAAACTCCTTCTCAATAGCCTCTTCATCTTCGTCGAGATCCTCTTCGTCGAGATCCTCTTCATCGCCCAACTCATCCTCTTGGTTCTCGTCTTCGTTCTCGGAATCTTCTTCGAATATCTCAGCTCGCTTTGCAAGAATTTCGTAACAGGCCTCCACTTCCGTTTCGACGATATCGCATTCATCGAGAACGAGCCTTCCGGGAACATCCAAGTCGGCACATTGCTGTGGCCGCCAGATCATTTCGAATTTATCGAAGGGATCAACAAAGTGCGTTGACTTAATCGCATCCAGCAAGTCCTGCGTTGCGATTCCGTAATGTGGCGTGAAGTCGTCACTGAAGTCTTGATACCAAAGAAACAAACAGTAAGCTGGGCTCTCGATGCCAAGTTCCTTCACACCAATCGGTATCCAATCGGTCAAATTCCGTTCGATAGTATCGAGAAGAGCTTTAAGTTGCTTGTCGTTCGTCATCAATGGGCCTACCTTTACGAGTCATGCCGTTCGTGGCCGTTGCCAAATGGTTAAGCAACAGATCGGCATTGTACGGGCAAATCTCTAGTGTGACTGTACAAAGCGATCGGCAGACCAAAAACTACCAAGTAGCACAGGCTGCCAGCCTGTAATAGTCTAAAAAGCACAGGCTAGCAGCCTGTGCTACGGGCTGCCGCGCGCCTAACACCTATTCTCCACCGCTCTTGCAATACGTTCCAAGCCAACTGAACACCTCTTTGTGCCAGTGAATGCTATTGGCGGGCTTGCTGACCCAATGCCCCTCATCCGGAAAATTAACAAAGCGGCTTCTCACACCTTGACGCTGTAATGCTTGAAACAATTCGTGCCCTTCCCCATTTGGACACCGGAAGTCAAGATCATTGTGAACGACGAGCATCGGGACTTTGAATTTTCCAAGATTCGCCGCCAGCGTATGCGGACTGAACTCGCGATATTTGCCTGGCAGTTCCCAGGGCAGGCCACCGTGTTCATATTCATCAAACCAAAGTTCGTCTGTCGTTCCCCACATGCTTTCAAAATTGTAAACACTGCAATGCGTGATGAAGCATTGAAACTCCTTGGCGATTTCGTTGACAGCGAACCAATCTTGCATGTAGCCACCGAAGCTCGCACCTGCGGATGCGATTCTCTTTTTGTCGACATACTCAAGAGCTTGGACCCGTTTGAGACCTGCGATCAGGTCACGATAACATTTCCCACCCCAGTCACCGCTGATTTCGTCGCAAAACTTTTGGCCGAAACCTGTCGAGCCCCGTGGATTAGGTAGCGCGACGACATAACCTTGGGCTGCCCATAACTGTGCATTCCAACGGAAACTCCAGCCGTCTTCCCACGCACCCTGAGGGCCACCGTGGATTAAATACACAACAGGCCACTTCTTCTTGGCGTCAAAGCCGGGTGGTTTCAGTATCCACATTTGCATTTCAGCCGGCCCTTCCACATCGACCTTCAAACTTTCCGGAGCAGTTCGGTCTAGGCTGTCCAATAATGCTTTATTGTGAGTCGTCACGGTTTTTACCGAACTTAGTTTGTCCAGTGCCATTGAAAATAAATTAGCAGGCTCATTCATGTTGGATCGGGCCAGGACCAATTTACCTCGCTGCGTCGAGAGTCCCGCTATTTGTCCCAGCCGATCGTCTGGCATTCCGATTTTCATCAAGGCTGGCGGGTTGGCTTTTGAAACGCGATATAGAGCGGACGAGCCAGCTTCTTCTGTGCTGAAAACCAATTCCACGGAGTCGTGCCATGCAAAGTCATTAACCGATCTGTCTAGTTGACTCGTGAGTACGGTAGGGCTTCCAGAAAATGAGCCATCCGACGAGCAGGCTTGCATAACCAAATTCCACTTATCCGCTTCGTAGCCCGGCCTCGCTTGAGTTCGAAAAGCGACAAACTTGCCGTCTGGACTGAACTTCGGATAACTATCGGCTGCAAGGTTTTGCGATGTCAGCGATGGCCAATCTTCGCTTTTGTTGTTGATACTCACGCGGCATATATCGTGATTGGTTGACCATGATTCTCCGTACTTTGGTACGGCAGTGAACAACACAAACTGTCCATCAGGCGAGAATTGGAAATCATCTCCAACGCTGAACGTAGTGCTTGTCGGGTATGCATCTCGATCGCCGGGCGTGATATCTCTGCATTCGGTACCGTCGATATTGATGATGAACAAATGGTTTCGCTTGTCCTCAACGTAGGAATCCCAATGCCGATAGAACAGTTTGGTGAACGTTTTGGCTTTGACCGGATTGTTGGCTGCCGTTTCTTCTTCCGATTTGTTCTTGGCATTCGAATCCGCAAAAGGGAGATCGCTCCACTTAGGATTCACTGCAGAATAGAACGCAACGCGTTTTCCATCAGGGGACCAGATGCCGCCGCTGGCGCCCGTCGCAATATTGGTCAGCTTGATCGGTTCGCCACCCGACTTCAGGTCCATCACGTAAACCTGCGAAGTGCCGTCGCGATTGGATTCAAATAGAATTCGAGTCCCGTCCGGAGACCATCGAGGGTGCGAATCGGACTTGCCCGAATAAGTGATCTGTCGCGAATTCGATCCGTCGACGTCGCAAAGCCAAAGCTGGGTTTTTTTCGCATTCTTGGAGGCGTCTACGATTTCCGTTGCTTGGTAGACAATTTGAGACGCCGATGGGCTCAGTTGCGGGTCGGCAATTCGAACGAAACGGAACAGATCCTCAATTTGCATCGGCCGTTTGTCGATCGCCATGGATGTGCCGGAAAAGGGAAACGAAAGCGGTAAAGCTAGAGAAAACACGCAGACTTTGATGAGGGTTCGTAGCAGCATAGTTCGTATTTCGAGTTGTTCTAGACCGGGGAACGACAGCGGCCAGTCGCTCACCTAGAGATGGTTGCGTTTCTGCATTGTACTCGTGATACCTAACGTCTGCCACCGTGGGGTACGGTTCCAGCTTGCCCTCGTTTGATGCATCGCAAGCGGGAAGTTTGCGTTACTTTCGCAATCCAAAAAGTACCGGTTGGCAACGTACCAGCGTGATTTGCCAATCTTCCTTAGACCCCCTCGGCGTAGCTCCGCACCGTTACAGTCTGCCCAGACATAACGACCAACAGGGAGGAGGATGCAGAAATGGCGAATTGATGCCGAGCAGTGTCGACGACCGCTATTGAAATCGCCGAAGAATAGAACTCAAGGGGGCGTGCATGGCGGTGCCCTCGACCACATTTATACTTTTCAAAGTCTCTTTCAACGCGACCAAGCGTTCTGAAAAGGTTCTAGGGATGGCAAACGAGTCGGCACGAGGTTTCCGTGGCTGGATTTATGTGATTGCGGTCGCGATTTGCTTGCTCTTGATGTTTTTCGCGAGCGAAAACTTGTCTCGAATGAAGCAGCCAGGTTTTTATCATGCGCCACGAACTGCCACATTGATATTTTCTACGAAGCCAAAATCGATCGCACGTATCGCGACCGAGTCGGTTCCATTGGCCATAGAGCCCGTAAACGAAACGTTGGTATCGTCGGTATGGCATGAGTATCGATCAACCAGTCAATCGTCGATCACGATGCTAGAGCCGCCAGCGGGTGCAAGGCTCTCTGCTCCGATCGCGATCGTCAACAATCGCGACCCATTCCTCGATTCGATGAACTTGCAGCGTAGCCCCACCGTGCTCGCCGAGAACGCAGCTCAATCGACACAAACCACCACCGCGACCAATGTCTCGCTCGTTCGTCCGGTCGACACAATGACGCCTATCGCCCAGCCATCCCTTTTCGAGAACCGAGAGACATCCAGCAACTTACAGAATTGGCCCAGCTCGCCTAAGTTACGCACCGAAATCGAAAGAACAATGCGGTTGGCGACAAGCAAATCGAACAGTGACGTCCAGGATTGGGTTTCGAGAATCTCAACCGTGTACGGCGAAATCACCAGTCTGTCGCTTACAGACGATGCAGCAGCGGAACACATCGAAGCGATGCATTCTCTATCTGTTGATGGACTTGCTCTAGCCGGGACCTTACTGTCCAGCGACGCAAATCTTGCAAGTGACGTGTCGCGACTTTCTTTTTCGATCGAACGTCGTTACGCGGTTTGGAGTGCGGTCAGCAAGTGTGTCTTTAAGGGACGCACTCAATTTATCTCTGCTCGAAAACATGAGGTTGATTCTGACAAGCTGAACACTTGTTTGCAGGACGTCCAACGTGCGATTCGTGCGACCGGAGACGCTCCAAGTTGGAATTCGTACTTAATGCTGGAGTCGCTTACGAAGCTAGGCGCGGGTCAAATAGCGGACAGGCAGGAACAAGTCGAGTTGGTTCGAGAATTCCTTGCTCGCGTGACGGATCCCCGCGTCAGCGAACCACAACGCCAGGTACTCGCGTCGACCGAAGTTCACATGCTGGCGGACCAAGTCCATCCATTGTCGATCGGACCTGTCGATTATCGCAAGTTAGTGGAAAACATCGAAACGTTGGAATCCGATCCAGTTCACCGCTGCAGCACCAGCTTGGCGGACGCAATGCAGTCGTTGCGTTTTTCGGAGCATTTCGAGCAAGCTGCCGTTTCTCAAGCCATCAGCACGCACTATCGAAACGCAAACCTGAGGCTCGCGGTCTCTGAGGACTTCATCAATCGCATGATGCCCAAGTCAACCATTAAGGACAAGCCAGTTCGGCAAAAGATCCTAGGTGCCGACACCCGAGGTGCGAGCCAAATCTCGACCGACCTTCAAGTGGACTTCAAACCGGATGATTCCGCTTGGCAAATTGCCCTTAGACTCGACGGGGACATAAGCAGTAGCACCAAATCGAGCAGTCATGGAGCGACTTTTTACAACGCATCCATTGCCAGCGTGACCGCTATTCGCGACTTCAGAATTTCAACTCAAGGGATCTTGGTGAACGGGCGCCCAACCACGGTTGAGTCCCACGATTCCTTGAAAAGGTTCAAAACCGATTGGGATGCGTTGCCCATTCTTGGGGACATGGTTCGCCATATTGCGTACGATGAATTTTTGCAGGCTCGCCCAATCGCCAAACGCATCATGCAAAAGACGATCGCCACCCAAACCGATCAAGAGTTTGATGCACAGCTCAAGGCGAACATCGCATCAGCCCAAAGCCAGTTTGAGAAGCGGCTCATTGGCCCGCTTCAATCACTCGATTTGCACCCGATGGTCATAGATATGCAATCGACGGAGACAAGGCTCATTGTGCGCTACCGAGTTGCAAGCTCGGATCAACTTTCTGCTTACACTCCACGTCCGGTTGCACCTGGAGATAGTCAGCTATCTCTACAAGTCCATCAGTCTTCATTCAACAACATGGCCGGACAAATCGTGACAGGCGATCGGGACTGGACCATGCAAGAATTGTCCGACAAGATATCGGATCTACTTCAACAACCACACCGCCCGCTGGACGCAGATGCACCAACGGACATCACGGTTCGCTTCAGTGAGGCGCGTCCTATCACGATGGAATTCGACGACGGACGTATGTGGTTGACTTTGAGGATCGCCGCCCTCGAACAACCAGGCCGCATCCAACTTAAGAACTTCATTATTCGTACATCGTATTTGCCGTCCGTGAGTGGACTACAAGCCGAACTGACTCGCGATGGAGTTATTAGCGTTGATGGCCACAAGATAGGCATGCGAGACCGATTGCCACTGAGGGCTATCTTCTCACGTGTCTTTTCGAATCGCTCCGCCATTCCAATGGTTTCGAGTGAGTTGCTTTCAGATCCGCGTGCCGCTGGACTAGCTGTTTCGCAAATGGAACTTCGCGACGGGTGGTTGGCCATCGCGGTGAGCCCAGACAAGTCACCGCACGTCGCCGTCCTGAAGGCGAATCGAGAAGCAATGCAACGATAGGTCGAGTGCATCATACGATATAACCGTAGCACAGGCTGCTAGCCTGTGCTTTTCAGACGATTACAGGCTGGCAGCCTGTGCTACGTAATAGTTTTTACTCTGTCGATCGCCCAAGCACTATTCGTAGATTGGAAAGAAACATCCAAACGCTTTTTCGCAGAAAGCTCCAGGATCATTGAATCGCTGATTCTTGTCCAAACTGTTGATGCTCTCCATCTCCTGACTCGTTAGTTCAAAACTTGCCAAGTCTAGGTTTTCACCTAACCGATTGAGCGTGCTCGTTTTCGGGACAATTGCCGTCCCGCGTTGGACTCCCCATCGTAAAACAATTTGCGCCTGAGTCTTGTTGTACTTCGTTGCCAAACTCAGAATCAGCGAGTGATTCAAGACGGAATCGCTCTCCGTTGCCATTCCAATCGGAATATAGGAAGGTGCACCAAGCGGCGAAAATGCCGTGGTTGCGATGGATTCCTCGCGGCAGTATCGCAATAGTTTCGGTTGGACCAAATAGGGGTGCGATTCCACTTGCAAAACACTTGGTCGAATCCGACACTGCGTTAAGAGATCGCGAATGAGCGAAGTGCCAAAATTGCTCACACCAATCGAGCGGACCAATCCTGCGTCGACAAGCTCTTCCATTGCTTGCCAAGTTTCCCGAATGGGAACCGCGTCCGGGACCATTCTTGGAGACAACGCACTCGGGTCAAAAAACCAGCCGGCAGGATACCTTGTCTCGATGGGCACGTGCTTGAGCGAGATCGGAAAATGAATCAGATAGAGATCCAGATAGTCCACGCGAAGATCGCTAAGCGAACGCAATAGCGCAGATTTGACGTGCTCGGGTCGATGAAAAGTATTCCACAATTTACTAGTATCCCACAGGTCCTCGGGATTGCAGACCCCTTGAGCTAACGATTCCGCGATGCCATACCCAACGCTGCTTTCGTTCCCGTAATCAGACGCACAATCAAGGTGACGATACCCTGTTTTCAAAGCTTCAACGGTTAACTTAGCCGCTTCGGCAGGATCGACTTTCCAATATCCGAGCCCAATGGCAGGCATGGGTTTGGAATTGGAAACAGGTATGCTAAGTTGGTGATTCATTGATGGATAATCCAAGGGATTGGCTTGTGATCGAGTCTTGCGCTTGTTATTTTTCGGCCCGTTCGACACGACCAAAAAGGTGACCTCCAACGTCGTCATGTTTCCAAGTGCCTGCGTACTTTTTGTCATGGAACACTACGCGAGCGGAAAACGTTCCGAGCCCAGGTAAAGTAACGGAGTCCATGACCATGACGGGCGTTTTGCCAACCCATTCCACATTGATTTCGACGGGTAATTCAATGTCCTTTTTTCCGTATTTGATACGAGTCACGATTTCCCATACCGATTCCTCACCTTCTACTTTCTTCGCACTTTTGATCTCGTATCGTTCCTCTTCGAGCTTATTGAGTGGTTTTCCGTCAATCGTAAATACGCCCGTCAGCACCGAACCCGATAGATACTTCTGGAAATCCTCGATCGGCGGCTTAGCCACTTTCGGTGCATCTTGTGCGATTCCAGAATTAAGAGTACTCAGTCCAGCAAGCCCGATAATGCCGACGATTGCTGTGATGAATCCAAGAAAGCCACTCGCATTTTTCATGATTCGACCCCTTTTCATTTTGTAGTCTAAATGTTCTTTAAAAACTGAACCGCCAATGCGATCTCTTCGAGCGGATTTCTAGCCCCATCTTTTTCGACAACGAAGTATCCAGGAAAATGGAACTCTTCCAGCACTGCAACGATCTCGGGGAACTCCGCCATGCCACGCCCCAATGCCACTTCGGTTCCTCGCCCTCGCGATCGGTCTCGAACGCCGTCTTTGGCATGAACTAGCATGACGTGTTTCGCGATCGTCGGCAAGTTATCCAAATCGAATCCATTGACAAGCAAATTGCCAGGATTGAGCGTAACACCCACGCTCCCATCGGGTAAGGATTCGATCAGCGAACTCAACCGAGAAAGAGGTTCGGCGCCTGTTTCGCATGCAAGGAATGCGCCGATTCGGTGGCTGTATGTCCCCAAATCGGAAAGGACCGTTCGGAGCATCTGGAGTACGGGCGAGTCCGCTTGTTCGGGTATTTCGCCGACGTGATTGACAACCACGTTAGACCCAAGATCATACGCCATTTTCATGGCCTGTTTGGTGCCCTCGATTCTGCGTTCCAGTTCGTCCTCACATTCGTATCCTCGACGCGTCTGAAATCGAACCGATGCAACCCGCAAATTGAGATCCTCAAGCAATTTGCGAACTTGGCGCAATGCGGTGCCGACAAGTTCGGAGGGCTTTATGTCAGATCTTGCATCGATTTCTACTGCTTCGGCCCCCATACGTGCCGCCGCGTGCAAAGCTTGTTTCAACGGTAATTTTAGTCCCGTCAGTTGAACGCCTACGCGTAGACCAGGCAAGATGCGACCTCTATGTAAATGCGTTAGCTGCTAATCTTTCGACCGCAGTACCCTATGCCACGCTCATTCTAGCCGGATGTTGGGTTACGTCTACGCATGCCTCGGATCGCTCAGAGCGTTAGCCTCATAGGCCGCCGGTTCAGTCGTTTGTTAACGCTTTATGAGCAAAGTCGTTGGCTGAGCAGATACGCGTGCGCAAAGAAACAGCTTGCACCGGTCGCAAGCTGTTCTTACTTCGTCGTGAAAATGGTTCGCTAAGCTGAGTTAGCTGTTTGGATTTTGGACTCGAAGTCTCTTTTGAATATCTGTTTCTAGAACGCCGAAGACGGCTTCATGGCGTTGTATTGACATCTGCAATGCGGCCAGCAATCGCTTGGCAGTGAAGAAATTCATGATGATCCGTTGCTTAACAAAAATCGGATCCTTTGGAATCCCAACGGGTTGTGGGTTGAGTCCGAAGTCCACAATAAGCTCTTCGGGAGAACCAGTGACTCGACAGAAGTTCGCATAACAAGCAATTGCATCCTCATCCTTGACTTGGACTTGGACCGTCTGCTGCTGTTGAGGGCGTTGAGACTCTGTAGGTTCCGCTGATAGATCAGTCGACATATTTTCCACTCACTCAAAAGAAACAAAAAGGGTTGGTTTCGCTCAGAGCCTCTCTCCGAACGACGTAACTGTACCATGTAACTTTGCGCCGTGCAGCACTAGTTTAGAATTCAAAGTTAAACGTTTTTGCAACATAGCGGAAAAATCGCGATCCAAGGGATTTCCATGCCAAATGGACTTTTGCTTGTCCTCGATAACCCGGCCTCAATGGTACTTTTGGATCGTCAAATTCGACTCGGGCTTGGTAAGACGTGCTGATGGGGCGAGTTCGACCGTATTCGTCGGTTTTTGTATCCAGTTTTCCGCCTGCTGCGATCGCCAAATTGGATGGACTCTCTTTCATTTCTGTCTCTGAGAAACTGATAATCTTGCCTTTCACCGACTCGAGCTGAGCCGCGTCGAACATGATCTCAACGCTATCGCCAACCTTGACCAAATCGCGATCATGTTGATCTACGACAACCACCCCTTCCATGACGCCAGTTGGACCAATCAAACATATCAACTCACCCTCCGTGAAATAGGCATCCGAGTTTACCAAATCAAATGGATTGCCTGACCAACTTGGGAGCTGTTCCTGGGCTTTTGCCGCCTTGCTGTCTTCCTTCTCGGGTGGTTGAAAAACATGGCCGCCAAGAGGGCTCCTGACCGTCAGGTTCTTGAGCTTGTCATCAAGCGTCGCGAGCGTTTCTCGTTTTTGTCTAAGTTCACTTTCCTGCGTCTCAACGGATGACGACCACTTTGGGTCCGAACCCGAAAGGTATCGCATCTGCGTCAGCATCGTTTCAGCCGACCTGACATCGCTGAGCGCCGTTTCCCGTTGGATGAGAAGTTCTGGGTTTTGAAGAGAGCAAATTTCGTCGCCTGAATTGATTTGCAACCCTGGTTTGGTCTTCCATTGATCCAGTTTTCCAGCGACTAACGTTCGCACTTCAACCGCGTTGTCCGGACGAACTTCCGTAGGACAGTACACATGGAACGGGAGCGGAAAAAAGCAAATAAATGACAACACTGCAAGGGCAATGCCAAGACTAGTAAGCATATTGGCTTGTTTCATTTTCGCTGCCTTACCTGGTGTTTTGAAAAACTTGACAACGGCCATCACGGCCGGGACAACCATTCCCGCAAAGCCTGCAATCGCGAAGGCTCGCCCAAGCGACTGCAAACCATATGGCTTCAGAATTTGATTGAGAAACATAATGATCCCAAAGGCGACGACCCATCGATAGATAAACGAAGCGATGGTGTAGATGCCAAACAAAAACTGATTTCGTTGCGGCAAAAACGGGTTGTCCTGGAGTTCTAGTCCGAGGCAGTTCTTCTGAAACCATCGCTTCAAAATCTCGCTCGACTTTTGACGTAGGTTTGGGATCTCCAACGTGTCCATCGTGATGTAATAACCATCGAAGCGCAGCAATGGATTTCCGTTGAAGACAACCGTGCTGACCGAGCAAATAAACATGACGCTCAAGCAAAGAAAACGAAACATTCCGTCTTCGCTAAACCACCACAAAAAGGTGGCGATCGATGCTAGTATCAGTTCGACGTACATTCCGGCCGCACCGATAAAAACACGTTGCCACTTGTTCGGCAACATCCACGAGTCGGATACGTTGCAATACAAGCACGGCGTAAAGACCAACATCATGAAGCCCATTTCATGACATTCGCCTCCAAATTTCTTGCAGCTCAAGCCGTGACCGAACTCATGAAGCACCTTGACACATGCCATGGTAATCCCGAGCCACAACCAATTGTCTGCTGCAAAGAAACTCTGGAACGTTGGGAGTTTGCCCTTGAATTCTTGATAATTGACCAATACGAGCGTTATCGCCGCCAAGCCGACAACCAACGCCAAGCACAAGCACCATGTCGTGAACAACCATCCAAACCATGGCAGTAGTCGATTGAGAATTCGTTCTGGGTCGATTCCTCGGAATCGGATCGCAAAAACATTCGCAAACTTGCCCATCAATTCGCGTTTGCGTTTTTGATCGCCACGTCGCCGCAGTTGACGCCCCTGGCCACCCGCATGAGAAATGACAAGGCCGCTTCGGTGAAGCATCCCCACGAACTGCTGCAAATCCTGGAGCGAAATGCGTTGCGGCGCGAAGTCCGCTTGAAATGTCTCCCGAATATGTTGCAAGGATGTTTGACCATCGAGCATGTTCAGGATGGCAAACTCTTCTTCATGAAAACGAAAGTAGTTGAGACCCACTGGTTCTTTGACAACCCAGTATGCTCTGCCGTCATAGCGATGTTTGCGCGATTCCAAGTCAGGACGACGACGAAGCCGCAGGGGCCTCATCGCGCTGTTGACGAGAGAATCAGCCATCGTTGTCATGAATGTTGATGTTCTGTTTGTGGATGATGAAACAAGAAACGAGAACGAAGTCTTTAACGATTGGGGTCTCTACCGATTCGGCAGGATGTCAACGGCTGCTTTCATTCCTTCGCGAAACAAATACTGTCCGTCTGCGGTAAGACGATTTGGAATGTCGATGAATATCATATACTGGTCACTTGTACCGGTCTGTCGAGGAGCGACTGAGAATACCTTGCCATCAAGGATCTCCGACTTGCCAGGCGCAACGAAAATCGTGACTTTGGCTGGAGCATTTAGCAACAAGTGGGGAGCATCCGACACTTTCGCCAAACCTCGAATACGCATTTTTTCCATCGAGGTAAATCGAAATACAATTTCCCCACCTTTAGCAAAACTGTCCTTCTTTTTCGCAATCTCACTCACGAATCCATCGTAGGGAGCAGGAATCTTTCGCAGTGCTAGCTGTACTTTCGAAGCATTGAGTTTGGCGGTCTGAACACCTACCGCATTCAATTGCTGAGCCTTTTCACTCTGCGACACCTTGACTTGAAGCTGGGCCTTCTTGAGTTCCAGTCGCTTCTTTTCATTCTCCATTACGCCTTCCGCCCCCTTGGCGTAAAGTTGGTCTGAGATTTTCACGTCGGACAGTGCAACTTCGACAGCGGCTCGTGCGTACTCAATGCTGCTGTTGTCTTCCGCTTTGTTCACCGCAGCGGCGAGTTCCTCCTTGGCTACTTCCGCTTCGGCTTCGGCGATTCTGGAATCGATAATGATCATTGGATCGCCCTTTCTCACAAAGGATCCCTCGTCGACAAAGAGTTCGGCAATGATGCCATCCGTTTGCGCTGCGATCGGAATATCTTCGGGGAAGAGTACTTTCGCATCGGAAACCAAGAGCGAACCGTTACCAGTTGGACTCGGTACGTTCAGCCCACTATTTGGAACAGGCAGGTTCGGGGCTTGGTTCTGAGCGATGCGAGTGAAAACGGGCTCCTCCACCGGCAAGGTCGCATGTGCAAGCTGCACCGGTGTCGTTGACGGCTCAAAGGCTTTCCCATCTTCGTGCGAGGTCAAAGTGCCATGTGGTTGGCTGCTTTGCAAGTCAAGATTCGGATTGGGCAGCATGCGTGTCGCGTCTACAGTGGGCTGGTTTCTTTCCGATTCGACCGATCTACTGCTTTGCGTCGCTGGACTTGGACCGTTGATTCCCAATTGCGGGAATGTGCTGTCGAGCCAATTTCTCACCCCGGGGACAAGCCCAATCGCGAGCGCCGCTAAGCCAAACGCAAGCACGACAGGCAAGCCAAAAAACCATTTTCGTTCCGCCATTTGCTAGTCCTCGTTAAACCATCAATATGTTCGTGATCATCGTTCCAAACTAAAACAAAACGTGCGCTCGGACCCACTCGATTGGGTCTTGAAATACGACAAACGCTGCGCTGCGTTTCCCGCACTTCACGTCCGCTTTCACGCGAGCCCCAGGGTACCTCTTGATGTGTTCCATGGCATCTTCATCAGGTTCACAACGCAGTTTAACCACCGCTCCATCTTCTGAATCCAATTCCGCTCGACTCCCAATTCCTTCGGGAAAGAGTTTTCCCTTATGTGTTACGGAAGCATCGGTCATCAAGATGAACTCCACATCTAGGTACCCACGCGTGTTTTCCGCAGCGGCCTTTGCCACCGCATCTTTCATAGCCAAGTCCAAGTATCGCATCCGCTTCTCAGGCATCAAGACCTCGATTTCCCAAGGACCCGTAGGATCGGCAATCGACATCAGAACTTGGCCCGTGACGACAGGTCGTGCATTAAGTACTTTTTCGACGTCCCAAGTCGTGACGATGCCGTCGATTGGGCTTGTCCGAACAAGCTTCGCCTTCTTTTCCTGGAGCAGTCTAAGTTGACTCTCTCGATTCAAGATTGTCTGTCGGCTTTCAGCAATGTCTTGGCTTAATCGATCTTGGTCCGCTTGTGGTACGCCAGGCTGAAGAAGCGAACGAGTCGCATTGTCGAACTTGGACATCGCCGTTAAACGTTCGCCATTTAAGCTAACAATCTGCTGATCGAGATCGCGATTTCGCAATTCAAGTAAAACGTCACCTTCTTTGACTGTTTCGGCATGCTTAACATTGACGCTTTGAACTTCACCATCGACATGCGCAAATACATTCCGTTCGACACTTGGTTTGAGTTTGCCATTTCCTTCGAGGTCAAAGTCAATCGGCACAATGAACATCAGGGTCAGTGCGGTCGCGATTAAACCCAAGACGGATAATGTTTTTGGCAATGCCGACCCTCGAAACATCCAAGTCAAGCGATCCATAAAACGCCAGACGGGCATTAAGAAAATTTGGCTATGGGCTTGCGAATTGGCAAGAGCTCGGCAAGCGTGCTCGTAAACCAAATCGACTCGTCCCTCCAGTACCTGTCTCGATAGCTGTGTTTCGATTTGCTCGACGATCAGCGCGCCGATGACATCGCGTCGCGTTCGCGTCTCGTTGGTTTCATTTCGCGAAGCCAAGACATCCCCTTCGACCTTTCGTTCAGGTTGACGTATGGGTAGGACGGTTACCGTGCGGCCATGCGACAAATCAACGTAGTCTTCGATCGCTTCTTCGATTTGGGGAGGGAGATCCTCCATGGACCCGTCGTACCAAAGCGGTTCTCCGCTGCGAACGACTTTGGTTGCCAAATTGTTGAGCGATTGAACGATATTCGAACGGTTCTCGATCGAATCCTGTCCCGATATCGCCACCACTTTGGCTTTTCCACCCTTGAGTATGGCCACGCTCACGCGGTCGCATTCGATTAACCGGCGGCCTTCGTTGGCGATGGTATATGCGGTGTCACTCAGATCCAGATTTTCATGAACCAGCCTTGCGAACTGATCGGATTGCTGCCAAAGCTCTTGGCGTGTGGAGACTTGTTGAAGCGTATGGCCTTGCAGCCATTCCCCCATCAACTTGGTCATATGCTCCAAAAACCGGAGATAGCCCCGTTGAGCATCCGCAGGCGCGTCTGGCCGTTGCAGGACTTCTAAGAGTCCAACCGATTGCTTGTTGGCGACCAAAGGAGCGGTCACCAAAAGGAAACGAGTTGGATTGCTTTCGCCTGAATCATCGCCCGATCCTGACATCGGCGGAATCAGCTCCGCTCTCCCCTGTGAAAAAAGTCGGGTTAGCAGGCGACCATGCTGCATCGCTTGTTGGTTGTTGGCTTGCAAAAGACTCGGATCCATTTGGATCTGGTGCGCCAGCCGCATGGAGCCTTCGTCGTCCACCAACCAAACAGCACCTCCGGCTGCCGCTAACGCTGAAATAATGCGTTGTAGTACGGCAGGATAGTACTCCGTCGCCTGGACATCGGACTTGGACAAGTCCGAAATCTCGTTAACCAAGCTCCGAATGTGTTTTTTGGTATTCTCAACATTCTCATCCGTGGGTCCGGAAGCCATAGCTAATCAATACGATAGGAGTTACAAAAAAATAAACCAGCGCCGAGTTCCGTCAACTATTGCCCGTCAACCATTGCCCGTCAACCATTGCCCGTCAACCACGGAAAGATCGTGTGAGTTCTGCCGACCATAATTTCCGAAAGACCGAAATCCGTTCTCAAGATACGAAATCCATGACGCGAACAATAGATCCAAAGCCAACTTCCAACACGAGAACGCCAAAACCACGTTACTATGTTTCTGCTTAGTCGGGATAGGATGACCTTGCCGATCATGCTGACTAAGCAAACAACGATGATCAGATGGACATAAGACGTACTCGGCGGTCGTTAGTTCGATTTATTCTCTTTCCTCAAGTCATTTTTGGTCGAATTGCCGGATGGTGCTATGGGGCTTTTTGCCCCTTTCAATCCAAGATCGAGACTTTGCTGCCGATCGGTTGAAAGGAAAAAGCCGGATCGCCTCATTTAAGCGGCTTGCCCTCCAACGCAACTCCGTTTGTCGATAAAACCTGCAGTTCATGAATCTTGTGTTTTCCCTCGTACTTCCAAACCATCTTGCCTTCGCGAGTCACCTCGAACGCCTTGATCCCTTTTTGAGCGCCATAGCTCGCAATCACCGTATTTCCATTCGGTAATCTCTGAGCCCCACAAGGGTCCGCAAAGGGTTTCTCCGGAAAGTCCTCATTGGAAAGTTTCCAAACAACTTTCCCCTTGGCATCCAACTCCACGGTTTTGTTGCCATGCGTCAGGTTGACAAGGGTGTTTCCGTTTGCGAGTCGAATGGCGGTAAATGGCCAATTCTCCGCACTGCGGCCTCCAAGTTCATCCAGGTCAGATGCAATCGTTCGAACAATCGTTCCGTCCGGTGAATACTCTTTCACTCGGAAGGCGAGCAGATGTGGCACAAGATAATTTCCGTTTTCAAGCTTTCTCGCCATACGCGTTTGCATGTGCGCGTTGTCCGTTTCCGGCTCAAGCTTAACCTCGACTGCAATTTTTCCATCTCGTTCCACTTCCATCAATCGTGGACGAGGTCCCAGTTCCGTGATCAAAGTGCGGCCGTTTTCAAGTCGCTCTACCGTTCCAATTTCACGATTGTCCTCCCATTTTTTGTAGCGAAAAACGATCTCCTTTTGGCGGGTCATTTCGAGAACTTCATCCGCCCAAGCGATAAGTAGATTGCCGTTCTGCAAAACAAAACCATCGCGAGCACCTGCACGCCCCGAGTCAAACGCTTCGTTCCCATCCTCATCCAAGATTCCAGTAAAGGTCGGACCGGCAATAAACAAGGAGTGGCGAACGGAATCGTCTGCATGTACACGGGAGCAATACAGCGAAATGGATGTGAACCACGCGAGAAAGGCAATTCGAGAGAGGATACGTGTCATAATGAAATTTGCTGCTTTCAATGGAAGAAGGGATGGAAGGGGTTGAGCCTAGGCTGTGCTTCAAATAAGTGGCGTAAGCTTCCAGCTTGCTAGACAAAAAGGCATTCGGCATGCTTTGGGCAGACGAATCTGAAACGATACTTGGTCATTATCGAAAATGCCGTTGTCGAAACTACAGGCGAGCTGTTTCGAGTTGGCGCCTTTCCCCTCACTCGTTAACAACTCTTTTGCTCGATTGCGTATTTTGTAGCCTGTGCAGCTTATTTTGACGTGAGTCCAAATCGACGTCCAAAAACGCAGTGCCGATCTTTGAGCGACTGGGTATTGATGGGGACACGAGCGAACCGAGCCATGAGTCACCTCCGTCAAAAATGGACAACAGTCAAAGTCTACCAAAACGGGCCGTTTCATCAAGGTTGGTGAGTGTCCCCATAGTTACCATTGTCGCGTGCTAACCAATCCAGGACTTCCAGATACTCCGCTTCGGCCATTCTTATCGCTGCTGGCCTCGATTGGTGGTATAGCACCATCGCCGTTCGTCGATCGAATGATGCGAGGTGGACTTGCATTGAGCTCTAGCGTCGTATTGGTTTTGCGAGATCGCAGCAAAGGAAATTGGCTGCAAGTGTGAAGTCCATCAGCGAAAAGTCTGGCGACGATTTGCGAAAACTGGCTCTGTAGGTATTCCAATTTGGCTACAATGGAGGACTGTTGCAGATAATCACCGGAGGTACTCATGTTAATATCCCACGAAGAAATTCTTAAATCAGCGCTCTCGCTTCCCGAAGCAGATCGGATCATTTTGGCGACCGAACTTTTGGATTCGTTTGAAGATTCCTTGCCCGGTCTTTCTGTAGCCAATCCCGCATTCCTGCAGGAGCTAGAACGCAGAGCCAACGACCAGTCACCTGGAATTCCTTGGGAAGAAGTGAAACGCAGGATGGAGAGTAAACTGAGTCGATGATTCGTTTTAGCTCCGAGGCAGCGAGCGAGCTTGAAGATGCGATCGACTGGTATCTTTCAAGATCGATTCGAGTTGCAGGAAGGTTCCATCAGACCTTTTCCAGTGTCTTGTTGAATATTGAGGCTGATCCGGATCGATTTGCGAGAATCCATCTCGATTTTCAATTTGCGAGGATTATTGGATTCCCGTTCATCTGCATCTTTCGCAAGAAGCTAGACCATATCCAAATCTTGGCAATATATCTCCGACTCGTCTGCGATCCGGTCAGCCAAGAAGTCGATCCTATTGTAGAACGATTGTCCCAATCGTTTATCTGAAGTGAAGTTTGTACCTGAGTCAGAAACAGTTGCGGACAACTGTTCTACAATGATCCGCTTCGATATTTTTCGGGACGTATTTTGCCATTATGGTGGCAGAAACCATCATTGGATGTCGAGGCTTGAGCCTCCTGCATGGGGCTCCTTATGGGTGTTCTGTATCCTCATGGTTCATCAATGGTGATGGGCCTGATTCCAGGTAATGAAGCAGATCGAGAATCTCTTCTTTCATTAGCACATCGACAAGGCCGCTTGGCATCGCAGAAAGGGCAGAACCTTTGGAGTCCTCGATGTCTTTCTTGGCGATCGTTGTCATGCGATCTGGCGTTAGCAAATTGGTGATGATGCGAATGCTTTTCTCTTCTTCTTTGGCAACGACACCTGAGACCGTTCGACCATCCTCTAGCATATACTGCATCACCTTGTAGTTCGGGTGGATTTCCCATGAGGGTTCCAGAATGTGTCTCAGTAGGATGGCGCCTTGAAGTTTTTTGATCGACTCCGACAGGGCAGGGCCGAGGTTAACGCCGTGGCCAGCAACTTGGTGGCACGAGGTGCAATTTGCCTTGGTAAAGGACTGCATACCTCGCATAATTGCCATCGGGTCACTCTCTGCGCCGGTTACCTTGGCTCCTAGACCTTCGAAGTCCGACATTGACCACTGACGAACGATCTTTGGTAACGTGGACAATCGCAAAGCCTCGATCTCTTTCTCATCGCGTCCCACGATCATGTTGCCATTCATGATGATCCAATGGCCCGGGAAGGTACACACGTAAGGATACACACCAGGCTCCGAGGGAGCT
>JAIPFP010000104.1 GCA_021736575.1 Pirellula sp.
TCGCCTCCGAGTGCGTACCTGCTTTCTCTGCCCGGTTCAGGCACCAGGCTGATCGAGAACACCAAGTCGCTCTCGATTGACTTCGAATGGGCAAGGCATCTGCTTATCGATGGCTTCTTTGGTCGAGTTGCGTTGGATGAACGTCCTGACAGTACGGTTGAGGGATTTCAAGAGTTCGGTTTGCCGTTCGCCGCAGAACCCAACGTCAACAAGCACCTCGCTGCATTTTTATGGGAGCACCGCTGGGCTGGGCGCACGGACCAAGATCGAGAGACGAAAAGTGAGTTGCAGGCAGCTCGCCCCGACTGGGTTCTTTTCAATGGCGGGGTGCTTGAGTCCACGCAGGTACGCAACGCGATACTTGATCAAATAGTGTCATGGTTTCTGGCTGCGGATTCATCCGTGCAGAACGGTTCTTGGAAGCCAGGGGTACTTGAGGGAAATCGATTGGATTTGGCGGTTGCGCAAGGAGCTGCCTATTTTGGTTTGGTGCGTCGTGGAGAAGGTGTTCGCATTGATGCGAGACTGGCTCGTGCGTACTACCTTTTGGTCGAAGATACCCCGCCCCAAGCCATGTGCATTATGCCAGCCAGCGCCATGCCGCTGGATCGATACCGTATGGATGAGCATCCGTTTGAGCTGATGGTTGGTCAACCCGTTCAGTTTCCATTGCTTCAAAGCAGCACCAACCTTGTACACAAACCGGGCGAGATTGTGCCGGTGGACACCCAATCTATGTCTGCCATGTCGCCTATTCGAAGCGTGCTCGAATTGGGAAATCGCAGGCTTCAGAAGTCCGTGCCCGTCGTACTTGAAACAGAACTGAGCGAAATCGGGACGTTGGCCATGCGGCTTGTCTTGAATTCACCAACAGACTTGGACCCACCAAGTTGGAAATTGGAGTTTGATGTCCGGGGCAACTCGCAAGCGGAGGTGCGAGCGAATGACGCTGATGCCGGAATCTCGGAGACAAGCCAATCAACGATGATTGAAACTGCAATGGGTGCGATGAATGGAGTCTTCGGGGAAAATCCTACGGTCCTGCCAAAGGATGGCCTAAACCATCTAACCGAACATATCGGTCAAAGCCGCCGCGAATGGAGCCCGTCACTATTGAGGGAGATGTGGCGATTCTTGATGGATCATCCCTCCTATCGCAAGCGATCCGCTGAACATGAATCGCGTTGGACCAATATGGTGGGTTGGTGTTTGCGGCCAGGATTTGGAGTTGCCGCTGATGATTGGCGGGTCAATTCAACTTGGCGACAAGTGCATAACAAGCTGCTGCACCGAACATCTGCCAACGCATCGGAAACAATTGTCTTGTGGAGGAGAATTGCGGGTGGTTTCACACAAGGCCAACAACGCGCGCTTTTTCAAGACTGTTGGCCTAGCGTGCGGGCGGCCCTCACCGGGGGAGCACAAGGACAAGCTCCAAGCCCAAACGTGACGATCGAGTTACTTCGGCTCATTGGATCCCTTGAGTGGTTGACGATGGATGAGAAAATAACGATCGCCGAGCAAGCACTTGAATCACTCGGTAGAAAGAAGATTGAGCTGCTGCATGGGCCTCTGTTGTGGACGCTTGGTCGGATCGGTGCCCGCGTTCCAGTGTACGCAACGTTGCAACAGGTCGTCGGCAGCGATCGTGTCCAGCATTGGCTGGATAAACTAACAACCATGGAACCGGCTTTTGCTCAACGCAATCTGGCGATGTACTCGCTGTGCCTGATGCAATTGTCGAGGCGGACGAATGACCGGTATCGGGATCTTCCTGGCTCGACGCGTGAAAGGGCCGCGAAACAATTACAAGCCCTCGGTGCTCCCGCGATGCACATCGAACTCATCGTGAGCGGGGGGCGGTTGGATCAAGAGAGCACGGAGTCCATCGTTGGGGAAGCGTTACCGTTGGGCTTTCGGTTGCAGCGCAATTGACGTTTGCCCTGAAGATCGAATGATTTGCAGGCACACTTTGTTGTCGCAAGAATTGGGCTTGAGCGGGTCAACCCTTGAAAAACTTTCAGGTTGAAGATACGATTCTTCTCAATATGCATGGCGTAAGGAAATCGGATTGGTTACGCATGGTGGGATTTCTGATTCCGGTCGGGGTGCTTGCCTGATCGTACTATGCCGTAGTTTGGTGTCGTTTTTTGTTGACTGATTGTATTAGGGGATTGTTCTTTGACTCAACGCACTTGGGGCATTCGCCTTTCGTTGGTTGTTCTTGGATTTTTCGGATGTGATCGAGAGAAGCCCAAGCTGACGCCATCTACGATTCCTACGGTGAGCGTTAGTCGTCCCGTCGTCCGTGAGGTCGTCGAATACGAATATTTCACTGGGCGGACGGCACCCCAGTTTTCAGTGGAGATTCGTTCTCGCGCGTCGGGGTATCTAAAGGAGATGCCGTTCAAAGAAGGAGACGAGGTAAAGAAAGGTGATTTGCTTTTCAAACTCGACGACGAGCCTTATCTTTCCCAGTTGAAAAAAGCTCAATCGGATCTTGATGCGAACAAGTCGAGTCTGAAACTGGCTCAAGCGGACAACCGGCGAGCGAAGGAGATTTTGCGGGCTAATGTTGGGGCGATTTCCAAGCAGGATGTTGATAAGTACGAAGCCACCGAGGAACAAGCAGATGCAGCGGTTAAGGCTTCCGCAGCCAATGTAAACGCTTACCAAGTCAGTTTTGATTTTACAACGATAAAGGCTCCATTCGACGGACAAGTAGGCAGGTACAACTACACCGTTGGCAACTTGGTCAACGCCGATACGACCACACTTACGACGGTTGTATCACAGGACCCGATTTATGTGTATTTCGATGTCGACGAACAAACTCTACTGAAGGTTGGGAGACGTTTGCTCGAGAGGCAAGTTGACTTGAAAGCGCAGGGGAGTTTCCCTGTCATGATGGCCTTAGGAGATGAAGATGGGTTTCCCCATTTGGGCGAGATTAATTTCGTAGACAACGTGATCAGTTCATCGACTGGGACCCTCACGTTACGAGGTGTATTTGCAAATCCCGCCAATCCATTTGGCAAAAGACTACTGCGGCCAGGAATGTTCGTGAAGGTTCAATTGCCTGTGAAGAAACCGAGTTCAAAACTTCTCGTCAGTGAGCGTGCCTTAATTTCAGACCAAGGGCGTAAATCCGTCATGGTGGTCGAGGCTCAGAACACAGTCAAGAGCGTACCGATAACCGTCGGTCCTTTGCAGGAAGATGGTTTAAGGGTTGTGGAAACTGGGTTGAGCCAAGATGACATGGTTATCGTCAGTGGATTGCAATTCGTTAGGCCGAAATCGCAAGTCAAGATGGAAGAGGTGCCGATGGTCGGTTCGAAGAAATCCGTGGATGGAGCTGCCCCCCCGGAACCGCGTTCTCCACGGCCCCTGCCCTCAAGTGCATTAAACTCGAATGCATTCCCATCGGATGGATCGCCAAGCACGGAGCAGCAAAAGTAGGAATGTTCAGCCCTGAAAATGTTGAAGTTCGTATTGCACTTTGAATTTTTGCATTGATGCGGTAGTCGTTGAAAAGTATTCCTCGGTAAGATTCGGTTGCGTCCGCAGGTTAGGGTAACTGTCAGTGATTTCTCATTTTTTCATCGATCGACCGATTTTTGCATCTGTCATCTCTATTTTTGTAACGCTCACTGGGGGCATTGCACTGTTTGGGCTCCCGATTTCTCAGTACCCACCGATTGCCCCGCCAACGGTACAAGTCGCGTGTATTTATCCAGGTGCGAGCGCCAAGGTTGTCGCGGATACGATTGCGGCTCCAATCGAGCAGCAAGTCAACGGCGTGGAGGGCATGCTTTATATGTCTTCTAATAGCGGGAACGATGGTTCGTATAACTTAACCATCACGTTTGAGTTGGGGACCGATCTAAACACCGCTTTGGTCATGTTGCAGAACCGTGTCTCCCTGGCGATGCCTCAGCTGCCGGATTCGGTTCAAAAGCAAGGACTAACCATCAAGAAAAAGACGCCGAACATTTTGATGGTCGTCAGTTTTTTCAGCCCCGGTGAGACCTACGACAATATTGCTCTGAGCAACTACGCGACGATCCATGTCAAGGACGAATTGCTTCGAGTTCCTGGTGTTGCCGACATGGGGTATTTTGGTCAGCGAGATTACAGTATGCGCGCATGGCTGGACCCGCAGCGGATGATGTCAAAAAACATTTCAGCGAACGATGTTGTGGATGCGATGCAAAGTCAGAGCGTCGCTGCGGTAATTGGGCAAACGGGGGTTCAGCCAGGTGGGACGGCAGCTTTTGAATTACCGATCGAGACGATGGGTCGGTTAGAGACGCCTGAGCAGTTCGGGGAAATAATCATCAAAGCGGTGAGCGATCCAACGGGGAAGGAGTCGCCAAAATACGTTTATTTACGCGATATTGCGAGAATTGAGTTAGGGGCGACAAATTACAGTCAGAACTGCGCATTGGATGGTAAGCCTTCGGTAGGCCTGGGGCTTTTTCAGTTGCCCGGTACCAATGCTTTGGATGTAGCCAATGCCGTGCGTCGAAAGATGACGGAACTCAAGGAGAGGTTCCCGGACGATTTGGAATACGGGATTTACTACGACACGACTCCATTCGTAAAAGAATCGGTCGAGGATGTGATCAAGACATTGTTTGAGGCGATCCTATTGGTCGCCATCGTGGTGCTAGTTTTTCTTCAGAATTGGCGAGCCGCGCTGATCCCGTTAATTGCGGTACCTGTGGCCATTATCGGAACGTTCGGCTTTATGGCCTTGCTAGGTTTTAGTCTGAACAATATCTCGCTCTTTGGGTTGGTACTGGCGATTGGGATTGTGGTCGATGATGCGATCGTCGTTGTGGAAAACGTCGAGCGTTTGTTGATGGCGGGGATGAATTCTCGGGATGCTGCGAGAAAAGCGATGACCGAGGTGACAGGCCCGGTTATCGCTGTGGCCTTGGTGTTGTGTGCCGTCTTTCTGCCTTGTGCATTCATCACGGGAATCACTGGCCAATTTTTCCGTCAGTTTGCTATCACCATCGCAGTTTCGACCGTCATTTCGGCGATCAACTCCCTCACGTTAAGTCCTGCTCTGGCTGTATTGTTGTTGCGTCCACATGGTAAAAGTCACGATCCGTTATCTCGATTGATCCATGCTTGTTTTGGATGGTTTTTTCGCTTGTTCAACCGGGGATTTGAGGTTTCGGGAAAATTCTACGCGTCGGTCGTGAGCTTGTTACTGCGGTTGAGTTTCTTGGTGCTGCTAGTTTACGCAGGGCTACTCGGTTTGACAGGTTGGCTATTTAGTTTTTACCCCGTTGGCTTTATTCCACAGCAAGACCAGGGTTGGCTGTTGGTGGACGCTCAGATTCCAGACTCTGGTTCCGTGAAACGAACCACTGAAGTAATGAAGCGTTTGGGCGAGATTTGTCGACGCACTCCAGGTGTCGATCATACGCTTGAGGTAGCAGGCCAGTCTATCATGTTGCAGAGCAACAGTTCGAATTTTGGCGCTATCTTCGTCATTTTGAAGCCCTTCTCAGAACGTCGTGAGAAGGAATTGTCTGCAAACTCGATCATGATGACTCTCCGTGAAGAGTTCGCTACCCAAATGAAAGATGCTAAGACAGGTATCTATGGTGCTCCGCCTGTGCCGGGCATTGGACGGGGGGGTGGATTCAAGTTGATGGTCGAGGATCGTGGTTCTTTGGGAATGAATGAACTGCAGAGAGCGACCGACGAACTGGTTGAATCCAGCAGCAATAAGCCGCACATGATTATCATGCCAAGTTCTTTTCGATCCAACACTCCTCAGTTAAAAATGGACGTGGATCGCACCAAAGCCGAATCGTTGGGAGTAACTGTAGACCAGGTGAATAAAACGCTCCAGATTTTCCTGGGGTCGTACTATGTGAACAACTTCAATTTGTTCGGGCGTTACTGGCAGGTCAATGTTCAGGCCGATGGGATGTTTCGGGACCAGAATGAAGATCTGAGCCAGTTGTTTATCCGAAACAAGGATGAGCAAATGGTGCCCCTCGGGTCGCTCATTCGATTGTCCGACGATAGCGGCCCTGTGTTAATCACACGGTACAACCTTTATCCTGCTGCGGCAATCATGGGTGGGGCGATGCCACCGGTGAGTTCGGGGCAAGCGATCCAGATCATGCAGGACGAAGCAAAGGCGATACTACCAGCCTCGATGAGTACCGAATGGACCGATTTGACGTTTATGCAGATCAAGGCCGGGAATACTGCAATGTATGTGTTCGGTGCTGCGGTTGTGTTTGTTTTTTTAGTACTGGCTGCGCAATATGAGAGTTGGTCATTGCCGCTTGCGGTTATTCTCGTTGTCCCAATGTGTTTGCTGTGCGCCTTAATGGGTGTCTTTCTTCGCAAGTTACCGATGGATATTTTTGTTCAAATCGGTTTTGTAGTTTTGGTTGGGCTCGCGTGCAAAAATGCAATTTTGATTATTGAGTTCGCAAAGCATTTGCATGACTCGGGTGAGGATGTGAAAACGGCAACGGTGGAGGCCTGTCGATTACGTCTTCGCCCAATTCTCATGACATCGCTGGCCTTTATTCTTGGGGTGGTACCAATGGTTGTCGCTACCGGGGCTGGGGCCGAGATGCGTTGGTCACTCGGGACGGCTGTTTTCAGTGGCATGATTGGTGTTACTGTTTTCGGTGTCTTTTTGACCCCGGTTTTCTTCTTTGTCATTGTTCGGGCAGAAGAGGCCTCGTTCTTCAATTTGAAAAATGTGCGATATTTCACCTCGGCTATTGTTGGCGGGGGTGTTGGTTTGGCCGGTGGTTGGCTCGCTCACTTGGCAGGTTTTAAGCATCTTCAGTGGGCGCTTGTTGGGGGATTCGCATTCGGAATTACGATGGCAATGATCGTCAGCACCCGCAAAAGCAAACGTCTTTCCAAACCTAGGTTGACTTCAGTGGGACAGAATCACGAATGATTTCGAATTTCTTTATTGATAGACCCATCTTTTCGGCAGTGCTGTCGATCCTGTTGACGCTGGCAGGATTCGTGTCGATTTTTTCGCTTCCTGTTGCACAATATCCAGAGGTAACCCCCCCTACAGTATTGGTGACAGCGTCGTATCCAGGAGCCAATGCGAAAACCGTCAACGACACAGTAGCTGCTCCTATTGAGCAGCAAGTCAGCGGCGTTGAGAACATGCTTTACATGTCTTCGAAATGCACCAATGACGGCATGTATCAGTTGACCATCACGTTCAAGCTTGGAACGGATTCGGACATGGCGCAAGTACTAGTCCAAAACCGAGTCTCGCTGGCCCAACCTGTGATTCCTGATTTGGTGCAACGTCAGGGAATCAACGTCAAGAAAATGTCGCCTAGCACCATGATGATCGTAAACCTCGTTTCGGAAAATGGGGAATACGACGACCTTTACTTGAGCAATTTCGCAACGATTCAAATCAAAGATGAGTTGGGGCGTCTGGATGGTGTCGCTGCGGTAACCTACCTTGGCCAGCGAGATTACAGCATGAGAGCATGGCTCAAGCCTGATGTTTTGTCGGCGATGAATATCGGTACAGATGATGTCGTGAACGCGATCAGCTCTCAGAACGTTCAAGTGGCTGCGGGCGCTATCGGGATGGAGCCGGTTGCCCCGGGGCAAGAGTTTCAGCTGACGATCAACACCCTTGGGCGACTCGTCGATGTAGAGCAGTTTGGCGATATCATCATCAAGGCGAACAGTTCGAATGCCGCGAATCAGACCTCTTCGACCTCGACCTCGACCTCGACCTCGACCTCGACCTCGACTTCGGCGGCGATCGTGCGGTTACGCGATATCGCTCGCATCGAACTTGGTTCGCAGCAATACGATCAAACCTGCATGCTCGACGGAAAACCTTCGATTGCGATGTCCATTTACCAATTACCCGGTTCCAACGCGCTTAAAACCGCTCAGGGTGTTTATAAAAAGATGGAGGAACTGAAAAAAGGGTTTCCTGAAGGTGTTGATTACAAGATCGTTTACGACACGACGCCATTCATCAAAGAGTCGATCGTTGAGGTTTTTAAGACACTTCGGGACGCAATTATCTTGGTGGCCATTGTGGTTTTGTTGTTTTTGCAAAACTGGAGAACGACGCTGATCCCATTGATCGCGGTTCCTGTTGCCATCATTGGGACATTTTCAGTGATGTCGGCTTTAGGATTTTCGATTAACAATCTCTCTCTGTTCGGATTGGTCCTGGCAATCGGTATCGTTGTGGATGACGCGATTGTGGTGGTGGAAAACGTCGAACGGTGGTTGCATGAGGGCTTATCTCCTCGCGATGCTGCGAGAAAGGCGATGGGTGAAGTTACAGGGCCTGTGATTGCGGTTGCATTGGTGCTCTGCTCGGTGTTTATTCCATGTGCCTTCATTTCCGGAATCACCGGTCAATTTTTTAGACAATTCGCCGTTACCATCGCCGTATCAACGGCGATTTCGGCGATCAATTCCCTAACTCTGTCGCCCGCCCTGGCTGCGATTTTGATGAAACCCAAGGGTGCCAAACGTGATCCATTAACTTGGCTGCTCGATATGATGTTGGGCTGGTTTTTCAAGCTATTCAATGTCTCATTCGATTTCGCGACCAGCGTCTATGCTACGTGTGTGGGACTATTGCTCCGCGGGACAATTTTGGTTCTTTGTCTCTACTTTGCGTTGCTCCTGCTGACTTGGCGAGAGTTCTCCCAGGCCCCTGTCGGATTCGTTCCTAATCAAGACAAAGGCTACTTGATGCTGAGCGTTCAGTTGCCTGATTCCGCTTCCGTCGGCCGAACTCGCGAAATTCTGAACCGCATTGAATCGATCTCGCGAAGTACCGAAGGCGTCGCGCATACAGTCTCGGTGTCGGGCCAGTCGTTGTTGTTGTCAACCAATGCGTCGAATTTAGGCTCCATTTATGTCATGCTGGAGGAGTTTGGTGATCGAAAAGGGATTTCCGCGGACGCGATCGCAAGCAAGATTCGAGACGAGTGCCTTGCTGAAATTCGAGATGCGCAGGTCAGTATTTTTGGAGCCCCGCCGATTGATGGGTTAGGAACTACCGGTGGTTTTAAATTGATTGTGGAGGATCGAGGCAATCTGGGACTGAGTGAGTTGCAACGCGTTACGGACAATATCGTCGATGAAGCAAATAATACGCCTGGATTACAGGGCGTATTCGGTAGCCTTCGCTCCAATACGCCGTGGCTGTATCTCGATATCGATCGTGAGAAATGCCTGGCCCTCGGTGTGTCCCCGTCTGACGTTTTTAAGACGCTGCAGGTTTATCTAGGTTCGTACTATGTGAACAACTTCAATCGATTCGGAAGATCCTGGCAGGTTAACGTGATGGCTGACGCGCAATACCGTACGAAAGTATCCCAGATTCTGGAGTTAAAGGTCTCAAGCTTGAAAAAAGAGATGGTTCCATTGGCGACGTTGATTCGTCTGCGAGACGAATCGGGGCCGCAATCGCTGATGCGATACAACATGTATTCGGCTTCGTCCGTGACAGGAAACTTGGTACCAGGAACGAGTAGTGGTGACGCAATCAACCTTTTGGAGGAAATAGCAAAGAAGCAACTGCCGCGGTCGATGGCGTTCGATTGGACTGAACTTACCTACATGCAGCTCGATGCTGGCAACACGGCCATGTATGTGTTCGCTTTGGCTGTTGTATTCGTGTTCTTGGTCTTGGCGGCGCAGTATGAAAGCTGGTCATTGCCGTTAGCGGTAATCCTGGTAGTTCCAATGTGTCTCCTCTGCTCTTTAGTAGGTGTGTCTATTGCCAAGATGGATGTGAATATATTTACCCAAATTGGATTGATTGTTTTGGTCGGGCTCGCGAGTAAGAATGCAATTCTTATCGTTGAGTTTGCGGAACAGGAACGCAAATCAGGAAAGACCGTACAAGAAGCCACCGTGAGTGCGTGTCGACTTCGTCTCCGTCCAATCTTGATGACTTCCTTTGCGTTTATCCTTGGGGTGGTTCCATTGGTAATCGCTGAAGGTGCTGGGGCGGAGATGCGACGCACGCTTGGCACGGCAGTATTTAGTGGCATGCTTGGGGTGACTTTCTTCGGAATTCTGTTGACGCCAGTTTTTTATTATGCCGTTAGCTGGTTTAGCAAGAGCGAGAAGCCGAAAGAAACTGCTTAATTTTTTCAGGGCACGATGATGTGCTTGGCGGAACTGCGGGAGCAGGGAATCCTCGGAAATGCAACTCCGCTTCCGATTGGTTCTTGTGATCAAAATCCTCTTCGTAAAACCGCGACGATCTGAGGCTGGAGAACGCTCCACATTCCTTTGCGAGGGCCGTCTTGTTCAATACGCAAATCCACCGCTTCAGGATTGTCTTGCAGGGCTCGACATGAGGCATCGAACTTCGACATATCAGCAACATTTGACAAGATCGCGATATTTGCCATCGAAATCAGATCGGATAGGCTATGACCATAAAGTCGGGTTGGTTGTCTGAAGGTCTCCATAGTGAATTCGCTTCCCGGTATTCTCTCATGCAAGGTCGGCTGAATTGCACCAGCGACGCCATCTTCGTTCCCGACAAATAGCCTTCGCCTTTCCAACATCGCAGCGAGATGATGTTCGTTGTTTCCGGTATCTCCACCCTCCGAAATATAAGCCCGGAGGGCAAAACCAGTGTATCCATCCATTTCGTCAGCGAACACAACGAACAGTTCCCCACCCGGACGAAGAAATCTCGCCATGCGAGTAAAGCTTGTTGGTAAATCTTTGAGAAAGAAAATAATTTGTAACGCCATCGCTAAATGTATGGTCTTATCCTGCGGCAAGTCAATTCCGGAACGCTGTGCGACATCATCGGTTTCTTCGAATCCGGCAGCGATGGCACACCCCATCGTCAGGTTGGTCATGCGCCTGAGCATCGCTCGGTAGTTATCAACGTAATGAGAATTGGGCTCTATGAAAGACACCATGGTTCCGTTTGGTACAGAATCCGCAATCAGTTCGAATGTCTGCCCGTTACCTGCACCAAGGTCAAGAATATGGCCGCCAATTGGTACGCTTCGAGAAATCGCCTTGCGTAGCTCGGGAACGAACATATCTCGCTGATCTGTTCCCATCATCAAAACACGCTCCAAAGGGTCTGGCTTCAACAATCGGCTGAAGGCGTTGCGGTACTGTTGCTCTAGGTTCAGACCATGAAACTCGTTGCGTACCAAGTCCAACGCCTCGTCAAACCGCGCACTTAGATTCCGCGCCGCAGCTTTGTTAATTGCAATTGCCATTGCCTATATGCCTCCCGCTATCAGTATGGTCTGTTTGTATTCGCTTAAAAATTGAATGTATCCCTATGATCGGTCATCACCTAAAAAAGCCGCTTCGGCCTAGGATAGGCCTTATCATTACTTTGTGAGTGCTATTTGGTTTACTCGCATCGGCCACGCGATGGGCGAAGCGATGGTGGAGTTACTAGAAAGGCCCCGCTGAGTAACATTCTCTGCATGAGTCAGCATGCGGGTTGGCGGCAATCTTAGTCGTTATATCACAACTCGTGAACGCCAGATCCTACTGAGAAACCGCATGGGGACACACAACTTCGGCGTTTTCCGTGACATATTTTGCAAATGCGGTGACAAAATCTGCGATCGAATGGCAAAGAATGTTCCCGTGTGATTCAATTAGTTCCAAAGTGCTGTGTCCCCATTGGTTCTTTCTTTCACGATCAAAAAACCAATCAAAACACAGTGTAAACCCCTCACCCCCAGCCCCTCTCCCCGAGTACAGGGCGAGGGGAGCAAGAACAAAAGATGTGGGTAAAGATGAGGCTCGCGCACATGGCTACATCGTTTCGTCCCTTCGGGACTGCGATCCGCCCAACTAGCAAGAAATCAGCTCTCGCTACGGATAGTGCGGACAACATGTCTTTGAAGTCTTGGTTGAACAACGTTCGGTTCCTTGAATGCCCAAGCGGTAATTGTAAGAGGCCATACCATCAAAATTCGTTCTGCGGCCGTTGCGGCAGGAACGCCAGCGTCAGGCCGCGGCTGGCCTAAGTCTGGACGGAGCAGGTTACTGGTCGGGGCAGGTTCAACGAGAAGTGGCATTTTTTCTGCTGATCTCTTTATTGCTCGACTTGCCAACGATAGGATATAACTCCAACAAGCCGCAGGAGCGGTTCTTTTCCTTTTCCCCAATGACCTGTCGAACGCCAAATTGGCAAGTCAGCAAGCACAACTATTTGTTTAGGCGGAGTTTTTGATGAATCGATTTGGAATGTTCGCAGCACGTGGTGGTGGAATTGGTTCGATTGTTGGTTGGTTCATTCGAGTCGTCATTTACGACATATGCATCACCGGCATCTCTGAGATATTTGGTGTCCCACGCTTAGTAGCCCTATTTATTTTCCTAGGTATTTTGGCTGCCATTGCTGTCGGCGGGTATTTCCTCAAGCAACGAATGGCTCCGGGCGTTGAAGACTAGATTCCAGCAACTGGATTTCGGCCTACGTCGTTTGCAAGCTCCCCACCAGTCAGTGCGTTGATGGAATACTCTATTCTGCATGGCCCCGTTTTTTCCGTCCTTCAGGTTCGTATGAACCAAGGAGAAACGGTTGTAGCCCAGCCCAATAGTATGTTGTCCATGACGTCTGGATTGCAGCTCACCGCAGCCGTCGGTCGCAAGGGGGCAGGGTCAGCATGGTTGAGCGGTGCCAAGAGTCTGCTAGGTGGGGAGAGCATGTTCACTGCCGAGTTCCTCGCAAAACGAGACGCTCAAGTGTTAACGCTTGCTCCCTCGGTCCAAGGCGATATTTTGTGCATCGATTTAAAGGAACAGTCGGGTATGTATTTGACTCGCGGTTCGTTTTTGGCCAAAGTGGGTGAATGCCATTTGCAAATCAAATACGGTGGCGTGAAAGGTGTCATGTCCAAGAAAGGCTTATTCCTGTTGCACGCAAGCGGTAGCGGCACCGTATTTTGTGAAACATACGGCGCGATCATCGAAAAAGAACTATCCGACGGAGAGACGTTCCTTTTAGACAATCGCTATGCCGTTGCGTTTTCAGAATCGATCCAATACCAATTGGTGAAAGCAACGGACAGTGTTCGCGATTCGATTCTTTCCGGCGAAGGTTTAATCAATCGTTACACTGGACCCGGCAAGCTTTTTTATCAAACACGCGCCAAAGCACCTGTGAACATTTTGAACTACTTGTTCAGTTCCGCGTTTTAGTTCCATCGGACTTTGGGGACAAACGAAATCGGGAGCTCTCTCAGTATGCAGTCGGATAGTCAAGTACTTCACGTTCCACGCCGTTCGGCTCTGATCGACCAACTTGCTCGCGCTAACCGCCAGGCATGGGTATTGCTCGTGGTCGAGGTCCTGCTGATTGTTTTGGTAGGTATTTTCATCGACTGGAATTGGGTCGTTCAACAACCGATCATGGCGACCATCGCGATCGGATACATGGTCCGACCGTTTGGTTATTCGCTGCTAATTCAAGCCGTTCAAAAAAAGACGCGTATACAAGATCTTCGAGAATCGACTCGATTTGGCCAATATGACAAACATCGCTTGCTTGCGCTCTATCGAGATACACTCCATCGGTTGAGGTTGTCCGACGATTCGCTTTCGGTCTATATCACCGCAGGTCGTTCGATCAATGCGGGTGCACTTCATGTCGGGCTAGGAAGCGTTTTCAAATGGTTCAATGGTATCTTTTTGAATCGGCAGACGCTGCATAAACTGGAACCTGCGGAGTTGCAGGATATCATTGGTCATGAGCTGGGACATTACTACAAGCACTATTTAGTGATCGATCGATTTCGAATTGTCACGTTGACGCTTGGTTCATTGCTTGCGATTTTTGCGGCTCAACGATTCGGACTAGCCAATTTTTTGGGCTACTTCATTCTGATCTGTGTACCGCTTGTCGTGTGGAAATTGTCGGGGTTACCTCACGCTCGTAACGCACACGCCATCGAATACCTTTGCGACGACTTCGGAGCGCAGGTGGGCGGGGTTATGCCCTCCATCAATGGGCTTCTCAAGTTGGGGCAAAGTGCAGAGATCGAATGTGCTGTATTGCAACAGGCCATCTTGTCCAAAATAGCAGGCAACTTTAACCCGATGGAGTTGGTTGAAACGGTATTGGGTAGTATTCCGTACGGGCATGCCACTCGCGATGAAATCGAGGCTCAGGTCAATCGCAGTCTTCGCGAACGAGCCGCCAACCAGAAAATGAGTCTCGGTGGTCTATTTCACTATATGTGGAACAGCGATACCGACGCAGAAGCAGCCGAAGAGTTGGAGGAACAGGCAAAAAGACTTGCTAAACTACAGTTGGTCCCTCGGCTGGATTGGGAGTCACTGCTCCAAGATCCGACGCGAGTTCAGTTCTCGGAGGAGGGTGTTCGAGCTCTGGTGGAAATGATTGCGGAACATCCGGAGCATGAGCTATTTCGTATTCCTGATGTAATGGATCCCAGCCTTGACTCGCATCCACCTCTCAAGTCCAGAATACTTTATCTTTGGTTCAATCGGACCGAAATTGAAAGTCAACTACGCACTCGCGTGTGATTTAACGAAATGTCTGCGTCTCGCGAAGATGTTCGTTGAGGATCATTACCACTTCCTCGATGGTTTCACGATACTTGTGCAGATCCGCGTGTTTTTCACGGACGTAACGTTCCGTAATCGCACGAGTTTCGCGAGCGCTATCGATGGGTACGATGCCGTCCGAACGCCCATGAAGGAGCGACCAATGCGAATCACCGATAATCGAATGCAAACGCACTCGATGGTCGATGGGTAGATCTGAAACTGCATTTAGGATGGGGGTGTCGGGTTTAAGTAGATCGATGCTTGTTGGAATACGTTTTGTTACTTCACTTGAAAAGACTCCTGGATTTCGTTCGATGAGTTCACGGTGTTTTTCGTTAAGTTCTTGAGGTTGGGAGACCAATGAGGCGCCTACCCTCCCAACCAATCGCGACGCAGTGCTCGCTCCGTTATGTGGCGTACCGATGAACACGACGCGAGAAACGTTTGTCGACGCGGTAAAGAAGAACGAACTTCGCAACCTGTCACGGACTTCCGTTGTCATGGTAACTTGATCAAACGGTTTGTTGGCAATCGACCGCCAAAGAGTATCACCGCTGTCGGCCACTTGCATTTTGCCGATGAGCCCGCCCATACTGTGGCCAACAATGACGATTTGCGACAGTTGCGGATCACTGCCATCGGGGTCAACACTTGCAACCGCTTGCTTGAGTTGCCCGCGCATTTGGCCTGCACTAGCCAAGAACTGTTGCCCCGTCGGATACTCAAAAACCCATATCTGAAAGTTTTCGACGAATCCACGAACCGCATAGAGTTCATTGATCATTTCGATCCAAGTAAATGGATCGGAGAGAAGTCCATGCACGAGAATCAGCGGGATTTTGCCCCTTTGATAGGGTTCGATCATACTGAGTCGATAATCGCCTTGATATCGCGATGGATTCACAAAATTGCTGATGATATCGGAGCGTTGATTTCGTAGTCGGTAAGCCACGGCTGCGGAAACGTCCTTTGCGATCGCTACTCGTGTTGAAGCCATGTCGATGGTATCGACCCGCATGGGATCGTAGAGTTCGAGTCGACAATCGCTTTCTCCATTATCCAACTCGGAAGAATCGGCTCGCATGACAAGAGTCGCTGGAAACGTTGGTTTCGGTGAGCCAAATGGTCTCGGATTGGTTTCACCGCTGACAACCATCGGAATCCCAACCCCTGGCGATCGATGTCGTCGCTGAAATGCGTTCGTCGAATATTCGCCAACAGGTGAAAGGGACGAGAAGTCCTCGGAATTCCAAACGAATCCATGTCGCTCAATTCGTATCAGGTCCGACAGGCCATTTCGGTAGACCGTTAACCCAGTCCTTGGGTCAAGACGTCCAAAACGTTGACCATTCACGACGAGCTTGATCATCGCAGATCGGTGCAATTGGCTCTTGCGACAATTCGCATTCGTGCAAGGTGGATTCTCTGCAGTCAGATTGGCGACAGAATAGTACAGATCAACGCATGCATCGCAGCACTCTTCTTCTTGCTGAAGAGCCTTGCCGTAAAGCACTTCCGCTTCATTCAAGCGTCCGTCATTGGTGACAGAATTTTGTGAGGGCCATGGCGCGTATTTCGGTTCTCGCCAATTTACGCGGGTCGAGAGACAACCTGTGATGCAAACAAGCAAACAAAGGTGGAGCAACAGAAATGCGAATCGGACTCTTTCGCGGTAAAGGAGCACGGCAGTATTCTTGTCCGATCTGACGACTTGCAATCCATGCTGAGATAATGATGCCATCATGGCTATCGACACACTCGAATTTCTCCTATCGGACAGGCGTTACCCTGGAAATCAGACAAAATGTCGAGGCACGGCAATTAAGTTACTGCCATGGCCGCAGAATTGGCGTAAACGCACCAATAAAAAAATGCCGCAGGCTCGACCTGTGGATTGGTTGTGCTTTCAGGCTTCACGTGGCAAGCGTCCAGAGAGTGGCCTATTTCGCCCAAAAGCCTGAACGAATCGCCGCACAAGGCCAAAAAAATTTTAAGCCTTCCGTTCGGGCTCGTCCCGACGGAGGCAACAATTGGTAGCTACAGGCAAAAGCACTCGGGCTCGGGCTCTCCACCGGTTTACTCGGTGGAAGCAACGTTTTGATCCGAAAAACGCTGCTTCCACCGGTATGAAACCGGTGGAGAGCATAGCCCGTATCTGCGGCTAGTAGCCACCAATTATCGCCCCACTGGCATAAAGCCAGTGGTAGCGAAACGCAGGAAAAAATGCTTCACAGCGTTGGCTCATCTGGGCTCCGGACAAAAGGGACTAGGGGTATCGTCACACGTGATCAAAACATCCAGTTTCAAAGAAACGACAAACCTGATGCGACACCTGTTTTGAGAAGAGCAACGAGTTGTGAGTTGCATTGAGCACGACGTGGTCCCTTGTCTCCAAGTCGAGCATCAAAGCGCGAAGATTCGCCGCATGCACAGTCACACTGGACCGAAGCGTTGGGTACCCCCAGTTTTCGACACAATAGCCTTTGCCATTCAATCGACGACAAAGCGGTAACATCCAAAGCCGCTTGCTTGCAAAACCATGCACGGCGAGTACCGCTTCGGTTCGAATTCCAGGTGAGATGGCCTCTATGGCTCGTGAGGGAATCAGTTTTTCCCTGCTTCCTTTTTCTTTTTGAGCTGTTCGCCGATAAAATCCGATAATCCATTTCCGCGAAGTTCTTTTGCGGTTGCCAAAATCTGGTGTGTGTCCCCATCCACCAAAAGCACAAACGGGATTCCGCTCACATCGTGCATTAGTCCGAGTGTTGCATCCCAATACTTGCCGTCGTAAATCTGGCTCCAAGGTAACTCTTTCTCCTCAAGAAACGCCTTGATCTTTTCCTCCATGTCGGCTCGATCGAAGCTAATCCCCAAAATTTCGAAACCTTCTTCGTGCCAATCCGCGTAAGCCTTTTTCATGTTCGGAATCTCGCCGATGCAGGGACCGCACCAAGTGGCCCAAAAGTCCAGCATGACCAGTTTTCCAGCATAGTGCTTAGGAAAATCGATGGATGTTCCGTCCATCGTCGTGGCTGTGAACTCGAGTGCTGGCTTGCCAACACCCAAATCTGGCGGCATCTTCATTTGCTCAATGGCTTCGTCGGCTTTCGACAAAGTCAACTTTTCGTTGTTGAGCTTGAACACATAGGTGGTACCAGTAAAGTTGAAAGGTTGGTCTATCTTTGCCGTTTCAAATCGTGGACTAACCTTCTTGTTCCCATCCCGGTCGATTGGCAAGCGTGCGCTCTCGTCGGCAGAACCTGCAATAAAGGTCGAGAACTCTTTTCCATCGAGCTTAAATGTGTACTCAAAACCAAAGTCCAAATAGAACATCATCGTGTTCTTCAATTGGGCCCGGCCCTCATCCTTAGGGTCAAATCGATAAAGTCCTAGCGAGCCAATGTTTCCTGAGCCTAAATCAATCTTCCCCACCCCGTTATACATCGTGACTCCATTTTGCGTTCGAGCGTCCCATTTTGACTCGGGGTCGTTCGTCAGGTCGCCGTCGCCGTTGGTATCGATGTAAAGCTTTGCGGGTGCGTCCTCCGGTTCATCTAATGCAAAGAGCCAACTCTTTTCACCAATCTGAAATTTGCCAAACTTGGGAGCGACCAACGAGTCTGGTGCTTTCTTAATGGAGTCAGCGGATAGATCCATCTCCGCACGCAACGGACGATAACCGCCGAGCCTTCGTGTAATCCCATCTGGTATCAGCTTTTCGGTGAGTTCCTCACCGAAGGCTTGAACGGTCGTTCCTAAGAGGGAAGCAAAGAAAAGGGGAAGAAATCTTTTTGCCATTGCGTTTCACTACTTTCGATTGATCTAAAGTTCAACGCAGGAAGCAAATGGCCCCAACAAAACCATCGTTCGCGCGTGGTACGGGAAAAACTCATAAGAGGAAATTCTACTTGTTCGAGTCGCCACATCGCAATCCTATTTCGGTTTCTTGCCACCGTTCTTTTTGGGCTTTTGGTTCTCATCACCAGCCGACACTTTCTTGACTGCAGGAACGTTGGTTGTGGGGAAGTTCATGGCAAGTTGCTGCTTGAGTGCATTGTGCTCGGGTTTCGATGCCAAATTCGTCCATTCGTAAGAGTCGTTGTTGTGGTCATAGAGTTCCTCGCTACCGTCCGCATAACGAATGTATCGCCATCGTTCGTCTCGGATCGCATGGTTGTTTTGTCCAAACGTCGTCAAGGCTACGTCGTTCCATGCCGAGTTCGGATCCGCCAGTAGCGAGCGAATGGATTTCCCAACGACATGATCTGGGATAGGAATTCCTGAAAGTTCGCAAAGCGTTGGATAAATCGTCATGAAGTCTACCGAGCGATTGCAAACACCGTTTGGTTTGGTAACACCCGGCGCAACCCAGATAAGAGGAGCTCGGGTGGCCTCTTCCCACAATGCGAATTTGCGCCAATGCTCTTTTTCGCCAAGATGCCAACCATGATCTCCCCACAAGCAAATGATCGTATTGGATGCATACGGCGATTTTTCCAAAGCGTCCAATACTCGACCGACTTGACCGTCAAGGTAACTGATAGCGGCAAGATACGCTTGTACGGCTTCTTTCCATCGCCCAGATGCAAGGACTGCTGCGTGATCGCCGGACGAGTGCGCCATTCTGATCGCTACTGCTGGCAAATCGTCTAAGTCTCCTTGTTTGGTCGGAGGCAATTCAATCGAATCTAACGGATGCATATCGTAATACTTCTTGGGCACGTTCCAAGGCATGTGCGGTTTATGAAAACCAATGGTCAGAAAGAATGGCTGATCGTGGGCTTTGTTCAATTCGGCGATACCATAGTCCGCGATATGTGTGTCAGGAACGGAAGTGTCATCTCCATCGATGATCCCAAACTTAATCCCGCCGATGCTGCGATCGTCAACCTTTGTCTTTCGCTGCCCATTCCCATCGGGACCGCCTGTGCTGGTCCATTGCTTCGGAAATCCAAGTCCACCATGCCACAGTTTGCCCATTCCTAGCGTTTCATAGCCAGCATCTTTGAACTGGGTTACGAGCGATTGCTTGTTATTGACGGCAAGTTCGTAAGGATCGCCATTATCGTAGACACCGGTTGTACTTGGCCTAAGTCCTGAGAGCAAAGCGGTTCGGGATGGGTTGCAAATAGGAGCAGCGCAATGAGCGTTTGTAAAAGTCACACCCATCTTCGCAAGTCGATCAAGATTTGGCGTCTTGGTCTGTTTGTTTCTGCCAAGATGGCCAACCCAATGATTGAGATCATCGACTGCGATGAAGAGTACATTCGGCTTCTTGGGCTCTGCGGAAAGTGCAATTCCCAATGGGTGAAAGCAGCCCAATGGGTGAAAGCAGAGAGTAACAAGCGCGATGGCGAGTCGTAAACTGGAGGAGAACCTTCGATGTGGCATGGGAGATTTGTTCGCAATCAGATAAGGAGATTGGAAATTGGGTTTATTGTAACTTGCGGCGAGCGGCAGACTGAAAACTACCAATTATAACACGATACGTAAGCGAGGGTTGCAGTCGGCGCCTCGCTTACGCGTCGGGCTGTCATAGCGTGGCACGAGCGCGCTCGTGAATCCATGGGCAAGACGCCTCATCTTTACCCACTTCTTCCTTGCACGAGCACCGTCCTTCAGACTGAGCACGAGCACGAAAAACAACGGATCTTGGTTTTCGATGCCTTGAAATGTGGGTAAAGATGAGGCGTTGCACCGGTTTACCACTGGGGATCATTACCTTCACGCTAGGGCGAAGGTCAATTACCACTGGCATAAAGCCAGATGGCATGCATTGAATGCCCCTGGGGTTACCCCGCGAGACGCCCATGCCACTTTCGAATACCCCGTC
>JAIPFP010000105.1 GCA_021736575.1 Pirellula sp.
CTGCTGGCTTGTCTGACTTTTCGGTGGCCGATGGCGTTTCTGTCGAATTGGTCGCTGCGGCTGGAGTTGTGGGTGCAACGATGAGTTCTAGCGGGCCCGTCGCTTTCTTGGTTGAGTCAGCCAGAGATAGAATCAGTTGCGACGGTCGTTTGTCATCCGCAGCAGGGGCAGGTGTGGGAGGGCTCAATGTAACTTGCCACTTGCCGTCCACGTTGGTTTCGTTTTTGAATGCGGCAGCGGGCCGAACGCCGCGGACCCATACTTCTTCGATTTTCGTTTTGTCCTCCCAAAGATCTCCGCTGGCAACGACAAGGTTCGCCCAGGCTCCTGGCTTAATGGAGCCGCATTCGTTTTCGATGCCTAGAATCGTGGCTGGAGTCGTGGTGATTGCTTCGATGGCTTTGACCTTATCGAGTCCTCGCGCGATGGCCTTGCGAATTTGTGGTACCAATTCACTCGGTTCGGCCAGACCTGCGGAGGTTAGTGCGATCTTGACTCCAGCCTTGGACAATCGACCTGGATTTTCAGGTGCTAATTCCCAGTGCGTTAGTTCTTCCAGTTCAGTGTCGAGAGCTGCTTCTGGAGTTGCGACGTTGGGTGGTTTTGGGAAGTTGACCGGTAGGACAATAGTGCGATGAAGTTTGGCGATTCTGTCTAAGAGTTGATACTCTTGTCCTGAGCCCTTCAAAACGACATTGAGTCCGAACTCGCGTCCAAACGCGTCGGCTCGCAAAGCGTACTGCTCGTTAAGCGCATCGAACATGACCATCTTGCCGGCCGCAACGTGCCCGCTGAGCGCATCGAGCGCGGAATTCGACTCTGGTCTTTCGATACCGGTTTGAGAGCGGTAGGTTTGCCAAGCTTGCGAATGCCATTGACTATCTAGAAACGTCTGTCTGGCAAGTGCAACGGCACCCATCGGGCTTCCGGGGTAAGCGTCGCGTCCTCGACCACGAGTCACGGTCAGCCGCACATGCATCGCGACATCCGATTTTAAGAGCGCATCGATTGGAGACTGATTGCTGGTCAGCAAGACAGCGCTGGTTCCCTTGATGATTCCATCTCGTGGAGCGACCAACGCGGCAGTGATACCCGCCTTGCGAAGTTTCGCCATGGTGGCTTCGTTGGCAGTGATCAAGTTCGCGACGGATCGTTCCGGAGTGATTTCGCTGTTCCAGTGCGGCGTTCCTCGCGTCGCGTCAGCGGGTGGCAATTCGAGTTCGATGCCCGCGTCGACGAAACCGGCATAGATTGTCTTTCCCGCCATATCGATGAGGCGAGATTCAGGGGGTGGGGTAACGGCTGTACCAACTTCAGCGATTTTGCCATCGCGAATGACGAGGGTGGCTTTTTCGAGTTGCCTGCCGGGCTCCACGACAATCGTGGCGTTTTGAATCGCAAAAACAGTGCTGCGGTGTTCAAGGATACCTGTCTCTGGTTTCGTACCCGCGCTTTGCTGGGCATGGGCAAACCTAGAGAAAACAACGAGCCAAACAACGGTAATAAGGCTCCAACAAGATGCCGTCTTCTTCATTTCGAGAGCTTCTTCCAAGCAAAAAAACCAGCGGACATTCAAAGAGGATTCGGCAAATTGTAGTTCAGATTCCGTCGAATCGTAATGTAATCTTATGGAACCACGAAAGACTCGAAAAGCACGAACGAATGCACTTGTTTTTTCGTGTCTTTCGTGTCTTTCGTGGTTCAAAAGGACAGTTACAAATTCACCGGCATCCCGGTTAGACTGTATCTTTCAGGAGTGTCATAATGGAAACAATGCAAAGTCGAGTCGAAACGAAGCTTCAATGGGAATCTAACACGAAACGGCAACTCGGGAACCAGGTTGTTCGTATCGGTGCAGTTTCGTATCTCAACTCAAAACCCCTCATCTACGGGCTTTCAGATTCCCTCGGTGAATCGGGCGCTTTGAGTTTGGCGGTCCCTAGCCAACTTGCGATGGAGCTGAACTCCCACTCGATCGATATCGGGCTCATTCCCGTTGTCGAGTATTTTCAGAATCCGGAATTCCGAATCGTTTCCGACGCAGCCATTGCATGTAGAGGCCCGGTTTGGTCCGTTAGGATTTTCTTCCGATGCGATCCTTCGCAAGTCAAGACGCTGGCATTGGACGAGGGTTCGCGAACGAGTGCGGCTTTGAGCAAGGTGCTCTTTCACGAGCGATTTGGTTTCGTGCCCAAGACCATTCCGTTGCCGATGACCGCAGACCCGATGAATGTGAACGCGGACGCGGTGCTAGTGATCGGTGACAGAGCGATGCATCCGGAAAATTTCAGAGCATCCTTTTGTTCGGACTGGGATTTAGGCCAAGAATGGTTTGCAGAAACCGGATTGCCATTTGTGTTTGCCGTTTGGGTGGCGAGAAATTTTGAATTTGCAACCGAAAACTTAAAATGCAAACTCGAACAAACTCGCGATGAAGGTATTGAGAATATCCGTAAAATTGCTTTGACTGCGTCTTCCGATTACCGACTTACGCCGGAACAATGCGAAGACTACTTGACCAACTACATAAGATTTTTCCTTCGCAAGGACGAGTTAGCCGGACTCGATGAGTTTCGACGACGGTGTCTAGCGCTGGGTCTTATTTCATTTTGACGACAATGACTGATATGATAGCAACGACGAGAACAATTACATCAATCCTTGACCGTGTGGTGCAAGGAGAACGGCTTTCTGCACCAGACGCACTTTTATTGCTCGAAAGCCGAGACTTGGCCGCGATTGGCTCGGCTGCAAACCAAGTAACCTTGCGAATGCACCCAGAGTCGTATCGAACCTACAATATCGATCGCAACATCAACTACACGAATATCTGTACTGCGGTCTGTGATTTTTGCGCGTTCTATCGGTCGCCCAAGAGCTCGGAGGGGTACGTGCTACCTCGCGCTGAATTGCTTGACAAAGTTCGCGAGACGGTCGAGCTTGGCGGGAATCAAATCTTGATGCAAGGCGGTTTGCATCCGACCTTTACCTTGGAATGGTATGAGCAACTTTTGCAAGATATCAGGAGAGACTTTCCGTCGGTCAACATTCACGGGTTTAGTCCGCCTGAGTTGCACCACTTCACCAAGGTGAACAAGCTTTCGATTAGGACGGTACTTGAACGGCTGAAGGCTGCGGGCCTCGGCAGTATCCCTGGTGGTGGATCCGAGATCTTGGTGGATCGAGTTCGCAGCGCCATTACGCGTGGCAAAGTCATGACCGATGATTGGCTCAACGTGATGCGTGTTTGGCATGAATTGGGTGGTGTCAGTACGGTTACGATGATGTTTGGACACGTTGAGACCTTGGCGGAACGCGTCGAGCATTTGGAGCGGGTCAGAAAATTGCAAGATGAGACGGGTGGTTTCACCGCATTCATTTGTTGGACCTTTCAACCTGACCACACGAATCTTTCGCACATACCGCCGACGGGTTCCTTCGAGTATCTCAAGACCCAAGCGGTTGCGCGGTTATTTTTAGACAATGTCCGTAATATTCAAAGCAGTTGGGTGACCCAGGGGCTCAAGATCGGACAATTGGCTTTGGCGTACGGAGCCAATGATATGGGTTCGTTGATGCTTGAGGAGAACGTGGTTGCCGAAGCGGGCACGGTTCACTTTCTGACTCTGGACCAGATCCGTGGCGCCATTGAGGAATTTGGATTTGACGCAAGGCAACGCGATGTTCGCTATCAATTGGTGGACGCTTCCTTGGAATCGCGCGCCATTTTGGCGAATCGGAGTCAACAGGCGAAAACAAACGCTCCAGATCTGGTAAAACTCATCGTCCCATAATCTCGCGTTTGTGTTGCCTTTTGCTCCGCGAAAGTTTCGTGGAGATCGCACCTTTTGAGCAGCAAAAGGCGGAAATTCGCCAAAGCCAGGCCATGGGAACGAGCCACACGATTTAAGAGTTCTCAACGTATTGCAAAATGATGCCTGTGAATACCTTCGAGTTGCCGATTACCGGTATGACTTGCGTCGGATGCGCGAAATCGATCGAACGTTCGTTGAATTTGCAAAAGGGCGTGGTTTCGTCCGCAGTGAATTTTACGCAGAACCAAGTTGTCGTGTCGATTGATCCGTCGCAGGTCGACCGCGAACAGGTGATTCAAACCATTCGTGACCTTGGTTTCGAGATCGTGGAGGCCAACGCAGGCGAATCGCTTGTTGATACGACAGCCGCTGCTCATCAATTGGCAAACGATCGGCAGTGGCGTCGATTGATTGTTGGCTTAGTCCTGACCATTCCGCTTTTCTTGTTCAGCATGGGACGCGATTTTGGCGTGTTGGGTCATTGGTCCCATGCGTCATGGTGCAATTGGCTCATGTTTCTTTTGGCGACTCCGGTGCAGTTTTTTGTCGGTTGGGACTACTATGTCAGTAGCTATAAATCCATTAGGCGACGAATGGCAAATATGGACGTCCTTGTCAGTTTGGGATCCACGGTAGCGTACGTCTACAGCCTTGTGGTGACCATTGCATTGACATTTCATTCAACCGTGTGGGGGGAGCACGTTTACTTTGAAACATCCGCAACCATCGTAACGTTGATCTTGCTAGGGCGGATGGTTGAGACGAGAGCTAACGCGAGGACGGGAGCTGCGATCAAGAAATTATTGGGCCTGCAATCCAAAACAGCTCGCATTCGGCGAGGTGACCAAGAGATCGATATCCCGATCGGGCAAGTGAAAGTGGGCGATCACGTCATTGTTCGGCCTGGTGAGAAGATTCCTGTCGATGGGTTGGTGCTGGACGGCAGGTCGGCGGTCGACGAGAGCCTAATCACGGGCGAAAGCTTCCCCGTCGAAAAATCAGCCGGAATGAAAGTGGTCGGAGCGACCGTCAATCGAGAAGGACTATTGACGATCGAGGCAAAGTGTCTGGGAAGCGAATCGACATTGGCTCAAATCATCAAACAGGTCGAACATGCACAGTCGACAAAGGCGCCGATTCAGCAGTTGGCGGACAAGATAGCAAGTGTGTTTGTACCCATCGTTATCGGCGTCGCGATCCTTGCATTCTGCGGTTGGTATTTTTTCGTCGGTGACTTTACGCAGGCCTTGCTACGAATGATTTCCGTTTTGATCATTTCTTGCCCATGCGCCATGGGACTTGCAACTCCGCTCGCCGTCATGGTTGGTATGGGGCGTGGCGCTGAGCATGGAATATTGTTCAAATCGAGTGAGGCCTTGCAGAGGATGTGCGACGTTACCGACGTCATTCTTGACAAAACAGGGACTATTTCGGAAGGCAAGCTTTCCGTTACCGACATTGTTGCGGCGGCAAGCGGTTCTGAGGAATCGGTGCTGAGGCTGGCGGCCTCCATGGAACGCGGCAGCGAACATCCACTCGCGACCACCATCGTCGCCAAAGCCGCCGAGCGTCAACTCATTTTGCAGACATGCCGAGAGTTCCAAAGCGTGCCAGGCAAAGGCGTGCAAGGCACGATCGCGAGCGAGTCCATTCGAGTCGGAAATCTTCGCTGGATGGCGGAGCAGGGAATTGCGATCGACGAGATGCAATCCAGAGCATTGGAACTTGAGAAACAGGCCAAGACCGTGGTGTGGATAGCCCGCAGTGGAAAGGTTGTTGGATTGATCGCGGTTGCAGACACGATCAAATCAACTTCAAAAAGTGCCATCGATCGCATGAAGCAAATGGGGCTCCGAGTGTCCATGATCACGGGCGACAACGTTCACACGGCCGATGCGATCGGTCGGCAAGTTGGAATAGAAGAAATTCTTGCAGAAACGCTTCCACACGACAAAGCGGCTCGCGTTAAGAACTTGAAATCTGCGGGTAAAGTGGTTGCAATGGTCGGAGATGGAATCAACGACGCGCCCGCGTTGGCATTAGCCGATGTTGGAATCGCAATTGGTACAGGTACCGATATTGCAATCGAGTCGGCCGATGTCACGTTACTACGAGGCGATTTAAACGGTGTGTCGCAGGCGATGAAATTGTCGGCGGCAACCATGCGTAATATCAAACAGAATCTGTTCTGGGCATTCGCGTACAACGTGCTTTTGATTCCTGTGGCAGCGGGCGTTTTGGCGGGTTTTGCGTTTTTGCCGCTCATGTTACGAGAGCTTCACCCCATTATGGCCGCGTTTGCCATGATCGCCTCGGATCTGGTCATCGTGGCAAACGCCCTTCGTTTGCAATCGGTCAAGCTCTAGCGGTGGCATGACAACCTCATCTTTACCCACATCTTTTGATCTTGCTCCCCTCGCCCTGTACTCGGGGAGAGGGGCTGGGGGTGAGGGGTTTACACTGCGTTTTGATTGGTATTTTGATCGTGAATTCAATGACTATCCTCGTTCCAGAAGCGTAAACAAACCGCTGAACCTGAGTCTACCAAGTCAGGGCTCTACCCCTCACCCCCCGACCCCCTCTCCCCGAAGCGGGGCGAGGAGGAGAAAACGCGCGGAGATCCCGCAAATCCATTGTGATTTCGAGTCTAGCGTGTTCTGAAATGTGGGTAAAGATGAGCCACCTGGACGAAGCACTAGCCGTGGCAATTGAAGTTCAAACGAACTTGGTAACACCTGGGATCGCAACCGATGGAGTTTCCAGCTCACCCCATGCGTATTGAGGTGGACTTAGGTCTTCCTTTGAATTCCAGGCCATTTCCCAGGTGATTTCTTGGCCAGTATAGGTCGCCATCCGACCCATGATGGCCAACAAAGTGCTTTTTGCCATGTACTCACCGTTGTTGATTGGCGTGCCTGCTCGGATGCTCGCGAACAGCTCGTCGTGCTCGGCTTGATAATGAAGTTTGCCTTCGTCGCGATTCACCCAGTCCGTCTTGGCAGTGATCCTAGCGCCATTTTTTCGCTCCCTAAGAAAGGCCGTACCTTGCGTGCCGAGAATACGGACACTGATGTCGGATTTGCAGTCAGGGATCTGGCGTGTATTGCTGATCAGTTGCGCTCCATTGGCATACTCATAGACAACGCTGTGGTGATCGAAAATGTTTCCGTACTCCGGTCCTTTCCGAACCTCGCGCCCACCCATTCCAATTGCTCGCGTGGGGTACTGGTCACCCATTGCCCAAGCGCACAAATCAAGATTGTGAACATGTTGTTCTACGTTGAAATCGCCGGACAGCCATGTGAAGTAGTACCAATTTTTCATTTGCCAGACCATGTCAGACCAATCGGCCTGTCGTGGTTTGACCCAAATAGGACCTCGGTAGTCGTTCGCGAGCAAGGTTCGAACGTCACCAATCTCCCCGTCTCGGATTCGCTGGACGGCTTCCTGAAAGGGCGAGTGGTAGCGCAAACAAAGTCCCGAAACAATAGACAGCCCCTTCCTTTTCGCCTCAACACAACTATTCAGCACCGAGTGAACTCCAGGAGTATCCACTGCGCAGGGCTTTTCCGCAAAGACGTGCTTGCCCGCATCCACTGCGGCCTTAAGGTGAATAGGTCGGAAATGGGGAGGGGTCGTCAAAAGCACCACATCCACACCGCTGGCTAATAATTGGTTATACGCATCAAAGCCAACAAATTGCCTTTCGAGAGGCACATCCAACTTGGACTCAAGCCCTTCGATTCCCTTGAGACTTCGGAGACTCATTTGAATCCGATCCGCAAAGGCATCGGCCATCGCAATGAGTTTAACTCTGCCATCGGCTTTGAGGGCCTGCGTCGCAGCGCCAGTGCCTCGTCCGCCACAACCAATCAGCCCAATCTTCAATGTATCGTCACCCGAAGCGTGTACTGGACCAAGTTTCAAGGTGGCGGCGATCGCGCCACCGGTGAGAGAGATGGCGGATGCGAACTGGCGCCGCGTAGAATTGGAATCTTGCTTGGATTGAGACATCAATGGTTTCCTTAAAAACTACCACGTAGTACGGGCTGCCAGCCTGTTTCGACATGCAAAACACAGGCTAGCAGCCTGTTCTACGGAGTATATCTCATCCTGCCGCTCACCTAAATAGCGCGATCACGCGCCCGCATGTTTTCTTGCGATCCATACCGAACACTTCGCATGCCGAAGTACGTAGCGAGATGTGCTGCCGACCAGGAACCGACTTAGCATGCCATCGCCCGTATTACCCATAACGATTACGTCGCTCCCTTTCTTCTTTGCAAACTCCACCAGCGCATCACCAACGTGCGTCGAATCAATTACGTGGGTTTTTACATTTGGTGATAGCTTGGAAAGCTCTTCGGCCGCATCGCCAATCGCTTGCTCCTTCGTATCCTTGATCTCCTCAAGATCAAACTCGTAGGGAATCTCAGAGTACACAAAAGGAATTGTGACGACACCTACTACGTCCATGTTGGTTTTTGCCCCCCAACCGAATTGACCAAGCTGCTTGATTGCTTCCGCCGCTGGTTCCGACTCATCATAAGCGATACACAAATCGATCGGTCGTCTTCGAGTTTCCAATCCCGTTGGTCTCACGACAAGCACAGAGCAGTGTGCATGCGTTGCAACGAAATCACTGATACTCCCGAGCATGCGTTCGAACAAAGAATGCCCGACGGCTCCAATCACAATCAGGTCGCTTTCGCGAGCCTTTGCTTCGTCCACAATCGTTGTGCCGATGTGCCCCTCAGCAATGACCAACTCCAACGAAGCGTTTGCCCCTTCGAAAAGCGCGCTCACATGCTGAAAAATCGACTTCGCTCGCAACTCGTCCGCGATTTCAATCCGTCTAATGAGCTCTGCATCGTTCATCGAACCGCGCAGGTTCGGTGCATTGCTAACGTATAAAACGACCAATTCCAGTTTGTCAGAATGCGGCAAATGAGCAAGCAACCAGGTGGCATCTTCCGAATATGCAGATCCGTCCGTCGCGAGAATAATTTTCATCAATGAGCTCCTAAGCTTCTAATCCAACGAGTCGTCGAACAAAAATCAAAACAATTGCAATCGCAAGAAGACAAATTCCCGTCCAGCCTATCACGTGCCACCTGCGACCGAGTTTCAACCAATCCAGCATGTTTGTTCACCATTCCTTCGCGAAGACGACACAGCCGACAAAAGGTGCAGGCACGCTCCGCCGTGCCGTTCGCAGTCGAGCTTTTGCCAGGATTCCAGGTGGACGGCACATGGAATGTGCCTACTACTTTGACTTGTGTCGGCTGTGTCGACCATTGTTCAAGAGTCCATGCCTGCCACCGATTGTGTTCTTATAAGCAAAGCTAGTACCAAACAGCCGAATAGTCAAACATTGATCAACGAGAACCACATTCTGCCCTGCAATGACAAAATCGGCGAGTCAGAATGGCACACAGGAGCGTGACCTGTCGGCACACCCAAAGTGTGCAATGTGTCCAAACGAAACCTTCTGCGGTTGATCTACGATTACGTTGAAGATCTTCATGATGGCAAACCGATCTAAATTTAGCAATCAACGGCAGGGATCAAGCAAGAATCCTGAAGGCGATCGGCAGCGCAAAAACTACCACGTAGTACAGGCTGCCAGCCTGTTTCGACATGCAAAACACACGCCTAGCAGCCTGTACTACGGGTATATCTCATCCTGCCGCTCGCCTAAAGAACGCATCAACATCATTGGGGAAGATCAATGTCCAATCGAAAAGCCTGGGTCTGGATCGTCGCTAGCGGAGCGATTGCGTTGTGTGGGTTTCGGCTTGCGGCTTTTGAACAGGGGGAGGCGAAAGGGCGTGACGGACAGTTGCCTGGCCTGATGCTGGCGAAACTTGCCAACACACAACGTGTGGTTGCTGGCCTCGTTGCCAAAGACTTTGGCGAGATCCGACGCGGGGCAGAAGACATGCTTCGCGTTTGCGACGCCGAGCAATGGGGGACGAATGCCGACCCCATCTACACGCAACACCGTAGTGAATTGCGTCGTCAAGCGTTCAAGTTATCCGAGTTGGCCGATACCCACAATCTTGATGGCGCTGCGTTTTGTTACATCCAAACGGTATCCACTTGCATAAGTTGCCACGAACACTGTCGCGACGTTTTGCGCATCGCTCAAATTCCTAATTCTGGTAGCGGAGTGATTTCTATTCCGACAAGTGAACAGGAAGCTCTTTTGCGGGGAATGCCCACGTTTCGCAGGTAGAACCAAATCGATCCATATTGAATAGCGATCGTTACGATCGACTGGGCACGGTCACGACGGGGCACTTGGCGTGTCGTATGACGTGCTCTGCCACGCTACCGATCAAAATGTGCGACAAGCCTGTGCGCCCATGAGTTCCAAGTGCGATCAAATCGATAGAGTGCTTTTTCGCGTAGTCCAAGATTTGGTCAGCTGGACTACCATCTGCAGTTGCAACCACGATGTGCTTGTCGAGCAGCCACGAAGGCTCAAAAAGCGATCGGATCAACTGCTCTGCGACGGCGGGAGATTCATGAACATAGGAATTCAGTGCCAGCCCACCCGCGAAGCTTGGCGTGTTGGTCAGCTTGTCCTCCAGCACGTGGAGAACATGTAATTCCGCACCGAACTTCGACACGAATATGCGCGCATACTCCATCGCTTTCGCACTATTTTGGCCAAGATCCGTCGCTAGAAGAATTTTCTTTATTTCGATCATGATTTACTCTAAGGCAAAGACGAGATCCAATAGGATGAATACGACGCGATTTTCTGGCATATCTTAGCAAACGCGCCAGATACATCTAGCTGCATCAGAGAGATTCGTTGATACAACAGGAAGGCTCAATGGACATCGGGCATTGCATCCTGGGTTATCGCAGATGGCGAAAATCGGGATCGGCTCGAAAGGCGTCTGCCAGTCCTGGCTGTTTTAGGATGGCATGATTCAATAATGCGGTCGATAGCGTCTTGTATTTCTCCATATCGTCAATATCGCTTTGCAACGTCTTGGAATCGATGGCATTCTTCCGTCGAATAAGTTCACGATGAGAAATTGCGGCCGCTCGCGCTGCTTGGAGACAACATGAGATTGGAAAGTGAGCGTGCAATTCGGACTTGGTTTCAGATTCACCGTCGGTAATTTTTTGTAGTATGTGTGCGATCCTATCCAACGCCTTGGCGTGATCCCCTCGTTGTGCCAGAATCACGGATTCTACTGCATCGCGATGCAATTGAACGCATGGTTCATTCGACACGGGACCGCCAACGTGGTCCTCCACTGTTGCGGATCGGATCGATTCTATGAAAGCGATATAGAGCTCACGCAAAGGATCAAACGTGGAACGCGAAGTCGGTGATGTCGATGGGGACGGCCATTTGGATATCGTCATCTCCGATTCGGGCTTGCCGGCGTTGATTGTTTTCAATGGCAATGGAAACGCCGGAGTCACGCGCGAGACGATCAGCACACCTTACGGGTCGCCTACAGTTTTGGCGCTGGGTTCTTTTACTTCTCCGGACACGATTACGGACATTGCCTATGCGGTGGCGGGGTACCCAAGAGTCGTTACCCCCATTGTCGTCAACAACACGATACCACTTTGGACCAATCGTGTATCGGCATCTGCAATTCATCTCCGATGACCAAATGAGGTCGGTCGCTTTGCTGTGGTATCCAATGCATTGTACTGCCGACAAAACGCACTCCACAAGGCGAGACCAGGAGGCTGTGGACACGTGGACACGTTGACACGCTCGACCCAGCCGGGAAGACGAGACATTGGCCACGCCGACAGCAGCGGCGGGTTGGGCTCGGGTTTGCGGTACCTCAAACAACGCATTAAAGAGGCCTGACCCCTTTGCTTTCTTCTTGGAAACGGAAAAACCCGTCAACATCACGAAATTAAGAAAACACCAGTAGCTCCAAATTTACTTAAGTTTGCTTGGCACCGTTGCTCTCGACTTTGGCGCAGAGATGCGATTCTCAAGGAGTGTGTGATGCGGTGAAGCGACTTACGGACTATGTCGCATCCTGGTTGGAGGAGTCGGTGAATTCCACTTTTCGAGTAACCTCTTCGACCGTCTCGTTACGATCGTTGCGCATAAATTGCAACAGCTCTGCGAAAGTTTCAAGCGGTTTTTCAACGCTATCAGCTTTGCGACCGCGAAGTTTCACCGTTTTTGACGGGATGGTCCTGAGATCGACGTTTGTCAGAAGCTTTGATACGCAAAGCTTGTTCACGGAGATATCCAGTGCATTCGCTTCATCGCAAATTACGTCGTGCATGCTCTTGGGGACTCGAATAGTGATCATTCGTTGCAGCTCGCCGGGGCCAATCTCAGGGAGATCGCGAGATCGAAGCACTGTTAGCATTTTAAGGACTTTGGAATACTCGTCGCTCTTCTGGAATTCTTCTAACTCATTTTTTTCGGGAAACATAGCCCTGACCAGCCCATCGGCACCCAAAGTCTCTTTATAAAATGCTGTCCACGTTGGCGTAACACCGAAAAGCACTTCTGAGGTCTTCAATACAAGGTTTCGTCTCAAAGGTGTTGCAAGGGAGAGATCCCGTTTTGACTTCAAAGCAGTTGCAATTGAGTTGAATACTCTCATTTCCGCTGCTAGTTTATCCCCTGCTTCGTCTTGGTATTTCAGAGTGGTATCACTAACGCCCTCGAATCTGACATTGCCTTCTATTGCCAAGTTGTCATTATCGCCTCCCCCAGTCATGGTCAATTGTGTGTTACTTCCGTCGCCCCAAACGATTTTGACAGGAAGGTCGCCAAAGTTAGCCCCCGTTAAGGTTGATTCGCGAAACATGAGGGATTGCTCATCGACGTTATTCAATGAAAGAGTTCCAGTAGATACTTCGTCTGGCAATTTCGCAAATTTCTTTGCGTCGAATTCGTCAATTCGCGTTTTCAAAAACGATTCAAATATTCGATTCGTAGTTTCGGCAAATCTCAATCTTTGCTCAATTACGAATAACTCAGTCCGATACTTAATTCTTGCTTGAAGGGTTTGCTTTTCACTTTCCATTCTTGCATCAAAAAGTTGCTTATCGCGATCCGATCTCGCGACGGCAATTTCCAATTCTCTTATTGCTGATGACAGTTCCTTCTGCGAGAAATCAAGTTGCCCGGTGCGAATGAGATTCAGCAGCTGCGTTGCCGACGCTTCTGGTAACTCAAGGGTCATGATTACACTACCAGGTTCCACTTCCACTATTTTCACCTCATCGGGTTTGATTCCGAGAAAACTAGCCAAGCCAAACACAACTAATCTCTGTTGAGCATCGTCAAAATTCTCAAAAGACAAGTCGAATCGCATTGTCACTCGTTGCCTGTTTGCGATTGCGTCAGGTTTCAAGTTCTTCCTAAGTATCCACGGCTCTTCTTTGTAAAGTCGAAGAGTCCTCTCTCCCCATTTCTCGCCATCTGCTCGAGAGTGACATCCGGCACAAAGGCAAATCAAATCTTCAAACCGATGCTCTCGTGACTTGTTCCACGGAATGATGTGTGCACGCTCGAGTGGGCATGAATCGCCGCAAACCGCACAGCGATGTCCCGCTTCGATTAGGATAGCGCGTTCAATTTCGGCAGGAATCGCCGGTCGATCTTGTGGCATACTTCAAAACTCATGATGGTGGTAGGCGGTTTAGAAAGTCATTCTGACATCACATTTGTACTGTTACAAGTTACTACATCATAATTCCCAGGTTCTAGGTATTTCCGATTGTCCTAGTGTTTCCAAACACCTGCCTCCAGCGAAGTAATTCCATACCGTTTCCAATGGTTTGCTGCTGACATGATGTCGGAAGGTGGAACTGTGAGGTTGCTACTTCTCCGTTCCGGTCATAAAAGCCATTCAGGAACTTCGCAGCAGCCCAAGCGATCTCCGAGCCACAATTCGGCTTGAGTTTCTATGAATCGCGGCAGGTTGCCTGAATTCGCCAAGAATGGCGGTGTGATGTTCAAGCCGTGTAGGGTTTGTTAAGCTACTGCTCTGGCGAAATTCGCACCCAACGTATTGAGGCCAAAACCATGACCAAATTGTCGGAATACTTGCACACCGCCGAAGCTGCCGAGTACCTTGGCGTCCACCACAACACGATTCGCAATTGGGCTGCCCGTGGCGAACTCCCGATGCATCGCAATCCCGTGAATGGGTATCGTCTCTTCAAACGATCGGACCTTAACAATCTGCTCAAGAAGGCTGCCGTTCGAGTGAAACCGAAATAGGTGTAGAGCATCATTGACCAGAGAATCCATGGCCAAGAAATCCAAGTCCGACTTGCTTCGCGACATCACCATCAACGGCCAGGTGGGCACCTCTACCACGCGACGCGAAGCCATCGTGAATCTGGCTCTGCGAGGCATCAGGGCCGACTTCGGACCCGAGCAAGCGGACACGTTTCGTCGCGACCTCTTAAATCCTTTTCTAACGCCAACCTACTTTTGAATATTGTCTAACCCCATGAACGAACCCGCCAAATTCAACTCCGTCGTTAGCTTCCTCTGGGCGATTGCCGATCTACTCAACGGCGCATTCAAGAAAAGCGAGTTTCAGAAAATCATCCTGCCCTTTACGGTTCTGCGCCGTCTTGATTACGCATTGGAGAAAACCAAGGCCAAGGTGCTGGAGACCGAGCACAAGCTGAAGGAGAAGGGGCTGGAGAACCGCCATGGTCAGTTATGTCGGGCCGCCGGCTACGCCTTCTACAACACCTCCAAGTTCAACTACGAGAGCCTGCTCCACGACGACGCCAACCTCGCCCTGAACTTGCGTCAGTACGTAATGGGGTTCTCACCCAACGTCCGCGAGATCTTTGCCGCCTTCAACTTTGACGACACCATCCGCGACCTTGGCCGGGTTAATCTGCTCTACCTGCTCATGGAGCGCTTCAACGAGCGGAGCAAGGTGGACCTGCGCCCCGCCTCCATGTCCAATCATGAGATGGGTTATGTCTTCGAGCACCTGTTACGCAAATTCAACGAAGCTCTCAACGAAAACCCCGGCGAGCACTTTACGCCCCGCGATGCCATCCGGCTGATGGTCGATCTCGTGCTCATGCTCGATACGGAGCTGAGCGGTACAGAGGGCGTGACCCGCACCGTCAACGACTGCGGCTGCGGCACAGGCGGCATTCTCTCCATCACCAAGGAACACATACTTCAGATCAATCCCCAAGCCAAGGTCTTTCTCTACGGGCAGGAGTTGAATCCCTTCACATGGGCCATCGCCCGCGCCGACATGCTCATACTTGAGCCTGAGGGCAAGGATGCCGAGAACATCAAGCTTGGCAGTACCCTTTCGAACGACCAATTGGCGAACATGCGATTTGACCTGCAGTTCATTAATCCACCGTACGGTTACGAGTGGAGCAAGGACTTCGACGCGGTCACCGCTGAGGCGGCCCGTGGGTTGGATGGCCGCTTTGGGGCCGGACTGCCGCGTAAGTCGGATGGGCAGATGCTTTTCCTCCAGCACCTGATCGCCAGGATGAACGTCCCAGAGGAATCCCAGAGCTACATCGGCATCATCCTCAACGGCTCGCCACTCTTCACCGGTGGCGCGGGTTCGGGTGAATCCGAGATCCGCCGCTGGATCTTGGAAAATGACTGGCTGGAGGCCATTGTCGCCCTGCCAAACCAGCTCTTTTACAACACCCCTATCGCCACGTATATCTGGATCCTTAGTAATCGCAAGCCTGCCAAACATAGGGGCAAAGTCATGCTGGTGGACGCTTCGGGCGAAGAGTTCTGGTCGGGCATGTCCAAGAGCCTTGGCAATAAGCGCCGCGAGATCACCGAAACCCACAAGCAGTCGGTCCTCAAGCTGGTCAAGGCCCGCAAGGAAGGACCGCATGTGAAGATATTTGACACCACCGATTTTGGTTACCGCGAGATCAAGGTGCTGCGTCCGCTCAAGCTGCGATTTGAAGTCAACGCCGAATCGCTGGCCCGTCTCGAAACTCAGGCAGCCTTCAAGAATCTGGCGGTCAGCAAGAAGAAAGACCCTGCTGAGAAGAAACGCGAGGTGAAAGAGGGCTTAGCCTTGCAAGCCAAGATCCGTGTCGCGCTGCAAACCCTCGCGGGCGAGACCTTCATGAGCCGCGATAAATTCATTCCCGCGATGGAGGCCGTACTGAATAAGGCGGAGATCAAGCTCAAAGCCCCCGTGCTCAAGGCCATTGTAGGTGGCATCGGCGAACGCGATGACGCCGCAGAGATCTGCCGTGATAGCGATGGCAACCCCGAGCCCGACAGCGATCTGAACGACACCGAGAACGTGCCGCTCAAGGAAAACATCGAAACCTACTTCGCCCGCGAGGTGACGCCGCACGTTCCCGATGCGTGGATTGATCCGGACTACTGCGACGCCAAGGACGGCGAGGTGGGGCGCGTGGGCTATGAAATCCCGTTCAACCGGCACTTCTATGTCTTCCAACCGCCCCGCCCCCTGAGTGCGATTGATACCGATCTAAAAGCTTCCACCGACCGCATCCTCACCATGATCGGCGGGCTAACACAATGAGCTTTCCGCGTTATCCGAAATACAAGGCGAGCGGCGTGGAATGGCTGGGGGACGTGCCAGAGGGGTGGACTGTGTTGCCACTGAAGCGAATCGTTTCGGTTCCCATTACCGATGGTCCGCATGAGACTCCGCAGTTTGTCGAGGAGGGCGTTCCGTTCGTTTCTGCGGAGGCAGTTTCATCGGGCCAGATCGATTTCACAAAGGTTAGAGCCTGCATATCACTGGAAGACAATGCTCGCTACTCGAAGAAGTATTCTCCGAAAAGGCATGACATCTACATGGTCAAGTCTGGTGCTACTACTGGCGTCACGGCCATTGTTGAGGATCGGACCGATTTCAATATCTGGTCTCCGCTTGCAGTAATCCGATGTAACAGCGGTTCAGTGCCTCATTTTGTCCTCAACTTCATGAGATCGCGTCCCTTCTTAGAAGCAGTTACTCTATTTTGGAGTTTTGGGACCCAGCAAAATATTGGGATGGGTGTAATCGAGAATCTTGCTTGTACTGTGCCACCTCTCGCCGAGCAAACCGCCATTGCGGAGTTTCTGGACCGGGAGACGGGGAAGATTGATGGGCTGGTGGCGGAGCAGCGGCGGCTGATGGAACTGCTGAAAGAAAAACGTCAGGCCGTCATCTCCCACGCCGTCACCAAAGGCCTCAACCCCCACGCCCCCATGAAGCCTTCCGGCATCGAATGGCTCGGCGATGTGCCGGTGGGGTGGGAGGTGAAGCCGTTGCGCAGCGTGTTCAAATTTTCCAAAGGTCTGACGATCACGAAGGAAGACCTGCGAGATGAAGGGGTTTGTTGCGTGAACTACGGAGAAATTCACTCTAAGTATGGTTTTCTCCTGAATCCAGATATTCATCCATTGAGATGTGTGGAGACAGAATACCTGAACAGCAATCCCGATGCCTTGATTAGTGATGGAGACTTCGTCTTTGCCGATACTTCAGAGGACTTGGAGGGAAGCGGCAACTTCACCCATCTCAGGTCAGATAATCAGATTTTTGCCGGATACCACACAATCATAGCTCGTCCTCAAAAAGGCATCTGTTCTTTATTCTTGGCTTACCAATTCCACTCATCGCTATTCCGCAGCCAGATTCAAAGACAGGTGAAAGGCGTTAAGGTATTCAGTATTTCCCAAGGCATTCTGAAAAGCGCGAAATGCTGGCTCCCGCCCCTCCCCGAGCAAACCGCCATCGTCGCATTCCTCGAAACCGAACTCGCCAAGTTCGACACCCTCACCGCCGAAGCGCAACGCGCCACCGACCTCCTGCAAGAACGCCGCACCGCACTCATCTCCGCTGCCGTCACCGGGCAGATTGATGTGCGTCAACAATCCCGGAACTAACCATGGCCAAAATCACCTCCGAATACGCCTTTGAGGAACACATCGAAGCCGTCCTGCTGAAGCAGCACGGCTTCTTCTCCGCCAAGCAGGAAGACTACGACAAGAAGCTGTGCCTGCGGCCCGAGACGGTCATTTCCTTCATCCGCGCCACCCAAACCAAGAAGTGGGCCAACTACTGCGAATTGATCGGCGACAAAGACCAGGCCGCCCGCAACCTGCTCAAGCGCATCAAGGAAGTTGTGGACAAGGAAGGAACGCTGCACGTCCTGCGGCGCGGCTTCGACATCCACGGCGGCGGGCACTTCGACCTGTGCTACTTCGAGCCGACCAACCCGGTGGCGGAAGAGAGTCGGCGGCTTTATCAAGAAAACCTGCTGCACGTCCAGCGGCAGTTTTATTTCTCCGAGCAAGACGGGAAGTCGCTCGACATGCTGATCTTCCTGAATGGTCTGCCCATATTCACCATCGAGATCAAGAACCAAATCTCCGGCCAGAACATCAGCCACGCTATCAAGCAATACAAAGGGACCCGCGACCCCAAGGAGCCGCTATTCCGCTTCAAACGCTGCCTAGCCCACTTTGCCGTGGACAACGATCTGGTCTATGTGACCACCGAACTCGCGGGGGCAAAAAGCCGTTTCCTCCCGTTCAATCAAGGTCACGATGGCGGCGCGGGCAATCCTCCTTGTAAAACGGGCTATGCCAGCAGCTACCTTTGGATGGATGTCTGGCAGAAGCCTCGCATTCTCGATCTGATCCAGCGTTTCATCCGCGTGGTGGACGTACTGGATGACAAGGGCAAGAGGACGGACAAGCAGCAGCAGATTTTTCCCCGCTTTCACCAACTGACCTGCGTGCGCGAACTGGGTGCCGATGCCCAGAAGCACGGGGCGGGCCGCCGCTATCTCAACCAGCATAGCGCGGGCAGCGGCAAGACCAACTGCATCGCTTGGCTTGCAAACAGTCTGGCCACATTGCACAATCCGGAGGGCAAGCCGGTTTTCAGTTCGGTGATCGTGATCTCGGACCGCCGAGTCATTGATCGGCAGTTGCAACGAACCCTCAAACAGGTGATCGAGACACCCGGCATGTTGGTCAACATTGCCAGCGATGACGGCATGACCTCGCAGGATCTCAAGACCGCATTGGAGGACGGGAAACGCATTATTGTCACCACTCTACAAAAGTTTGGTGTGATCCTGGGCAGTATGGGAGAATTGCCGGGTGAACGCTTTGCGGTAATCGTGGATGAAGCACATTCCTCGCAGGCAGGGTCATCCGCCAAGGCGGTGCAGAAGGTGTTGTCCTATGCCTCGGAAGACGAGCAGCAAGACGAAGAAGAAAAGACGGTCGAGGACCGGATTCTGGAGGAGTTAAAGACGCGAGGGCCGCAAAAGAATGTGAGCCATTTCGCATTCACGGCTACGCCCAAGCCGGAGACGCTGCAACAGTTCGGCACCAAACAGGCGGACGGCACCTTCAAGCCTTTCAGCCTCTACACCATGCGGCAGGCGATCGAGGAGAAGTTCATTCTCGATGTGCTCAAGAACTACACGACCTACGACCAATACTGGGCGTTGCTCAAGAAAGTGAAGGACGACCCTGAGTTCGACGGAGCTAAGGCGAAGTCACTACTCAAGAAGTTCGTCAGCCGCCATGAGCGCACGATCGCCAAGAAGGTGGCGATCATCGTGGAGCACTTTCACACCACGGTCGCGGACAAGTTGGGTGGCAAAGCCAAGGCGATGGTCGTCACCTCCTCCCGCCTGCATGCGGTGCGATACAAGCTGGCGGTTGATGCATTCTTGAAAAAGTTGGGCAGCCCCGACAAGGCGTTAGTGGCTTTTACCGATGTGGTGAAGGACGCCAAGGACGGCAAAGAATACACGGAAGCCAACATGAATGGCTTCCCGGAAACTGCGACAGCAGACCGCTTTGAGGGCGATGAATACCGGTTCCTCATCGTAGCCAGCAAGTTCCAGACCGGTTTCGATCAGCCCAAGCTTGTGTCCATGTATGTGGACAAGAAGCTCAGCGGCGTGACGTGTGTGCAGACGCTCTCCCGCTTGAACCGCACCACGGCGGGCAAGGAGGAAACCTTTGTGCTCGACTTTGAGAACACGGCTGAGGACATCGAAAAAGGCTTCCAGCCCTTTTACGACCGCGTCACTCTGTCCAAGGAAACCGATGCCAACCAGCTCTACAACATCCGCACCGATTTGAAGAAGTTCGCGATCCATGAGACGGCGGATTTGGAGGCGTTTGCCAAGGAGTGGTTTGGTACCAAGCGAAGTGTCGAGAAGCTCCAAGGCGTGGTGAATCCGGTGGCCAAGAAGTGGCAGGCGGAAACCGAGGAAGAACAGGTGGATTACAAATCCAAGGCGCGGGATTTTGTGAAGCTGT
>JAIPFP010000106.1 GCA_021736575.1 Pirellula sp.
ACCTACTGAAGGGCCCTGGCACCTACTGAAGGGCCCTGGCACCTACTGAAGGGCCCTGGCACCTACTGAAGGGCCCTGGCACCTACTGAAGGGCCCTGGCACCTACTGAAGGGCCCTGGCACCTACTGAAGGGCCCCTTCGATAGGTATCGACGGAAAAGCAAACATTGAACTGTTCGGCAAGTTGTTGGATCGCGGGTTGCTGTGGCAGGTCAGCAGCCAGTCGTCCGAGCTTGTGCGCAAGGGCCGGACTCACTCGATCGCCAACCAGTCCTAATCGCAGATCCATAGCTGCAACATCACGGACAAAGAACCATTCGTTTTGATAAATCCAACGACAATAGCTTACTGTCCCAAAACGAGTTTCGATGGTACGAGCCTGACGAGTGACAGGGAGATATGTTCGGCGATCCCAGTGAATCGGACATGGTTTCGAAGTCGCCCCGACATCGTTTAGAGCATATTGCAGGAGGACGCGGGCTAACTCGCGCGCCAATCGTTCCAATCGAAGTTCGAGCAACTGGAATGACTGTGGATTGAGTTCACGGCTGAACCCACGAAGCGAAGCTTGTATTCTCCAACAAATGGCCAAAAGGGAACTCAAGAAAGTAGAATCCAACGAGCGAACTAGGGCTACGATAAAATTGATTTGAGAGTTATTCTTGTTCATGGCATCCGTTCCAAAGTGATAGCTGAATCGTCGAAAATCCGGCCGATCAGTTTGGGACAGGGTGCCATTTTTTTGCAATATCGATTTATGCAGATGCAAATTTCGCGGGCAACAATTTAATCAAATACAAGGGCTAACCCTCCGACTGCACCCGGTGGCCCCATTGGTGATTGGGGTGGCCCCATTGGTGATTGGTGCGCCCTCGACGAATGTCGAGCAATTGGAAAACCGGGGCTATCGCCCAACGGCTAATTGGTATGAAAAACATATGCGGATGTGCTTATTTAGGTTCCCAGGACAATCCATCATTTCATCTCGGTCACCCATTGCCGTAGCATTTTCATCGCCGCTTCGTCGACTTGATTCGTTGCGAGTTGCGGCATTTGGCCTGGTCCTCGCATCCCGACTCGGTGCAAAAGGACCGATCGCTCTGGTGCCCCAGACGCGATGAGCTTTGCGTCCTGCTTGCCAAAATGATGATGCGTTGGCTCGACGTCGAAAATCCCCATCGTGTCCGCGTTCGCATAAAACGAAAGATTCATTTTCGCGTTACCCCCGCCCGCTTCCACATGGCAATAGGCACAATTCGAATGCAAAAAGGACCGCGCCCGCAGTCCAAGATCATTGGCTGAATCGTACGGGTCCACCAATTTGGGATATGCGTTCCCCGCTTGGCCGAGCAGTCCGTCCGAACGAAGTGTCCGTTGCCCTTCGCCACCTTTCCCGACAAGGACTTGTTTCTCGACCTCTTCGGGTGACTTGCCGTTTGATACCAACTCCGCTCTCAAAGCGGCCTTAGCGGGTTCAATCCAATTTGCTTTGAGAACCCCCATCGCCTCTAGCGCCTCGAGCTGATTCACTGCAACATCATTCCCATAATCATGGTTCTTGTTCATTTGATGCGTTGATAAGCCCAGTACGAATCCGGCGGCTCGGGTATGGCAAACCATGCATTCCGTCCGACTTGGGTAATGCCAAGACTGAGTTCTTGTTCCGGCGGATTCTTGGATCGTAAACTCTCGATCGAGTCCCGATGCTTCCACCAACGTTGCCTCCGATTGTTGTTCATTCCAAGCGTAAGAATAACCCACCCACTCCCCTTGTTGCTTGGTCATCAATCGTGTCTCAATCCATCGACGCGAATCGCGATCGCCGGGCTTCATCTCCAGCGCGAAGGACTTGACGAGAACCGTCGACTCGGGGAAGTCCCAAGCCCATTGATCCGTCAGTCCAATGCGGCCATCCTTTGGCAAACCGATGAAGCGAGATTTGATCGCTCCATCAGACCAAAAGGGGGCATTTACCGAATAAGGAATCGCGCCCTCAACCATTTGATGATTCGCGACGGTTTGAAACAAACCGGTTTCGCTGAGCTTTCGAGGGAAGGTATTGGGTTCGTCTCGCGTTGGAATAGGCTCTAGATGATAGATGCCTCCTTTCGCATCGCCGCGATGATCCACTACAATCAACTCGCCATCCGGATCGAGCGAGATCGCTGAAATTTGAAAGGGAGTATCCGCAATCTCGCGATGCCAAAGTATCTTCGCTCCGTCGTGCTTCACTCCCCAAAGCTTGCCCGTAGCGTAGTCGCCATAAATGTACGCTCCGCTTAAGTCCGGCAGTCGCGTGCCATGATAGACGACTCCACCGGTGAGTGATCGCGATTCGCTATGCGAGTGCTCCACCGTCGGCTTGACGTGCGGTGTCGGTCCCAAGGTACGCTTGGAATAAAATGGCTGACTACCTTCGAAAACGCTCCAGCCGTAGTTGGCCCCACGTTCTATCAGGTACGCTTGTTCGAACATATCTTGACCGTTGTTCCCAACCCATATGTGCCCGGTTTTGGCGTCGGTCGTAATGCGCCAAGGATTGCGCAAGCCATACGCCCACGTCTCGGGCCTTGCTCCGGCAACACCGACAAAGGGATTGTCGCTCGGTATCGAATACGCTCGTTCGCGATCAGGATGGTCCACGTCGATACGCAGTACTTTCGCAAGTGGCTTCGAGAGGTCCTGGCCGGTTACGTTTGCATCGGAATCCGATGTACCATCGCCCGAAGTGACGTACAACATGCCATCCAAGCCGAACGTCACCGCTGCACCGTTATGGCCGTTCGATTCCCACTCGATAATCGTGAGCGGTTCACCAACGACATCAAATGGAGCCGTTCGACTCAGCGTGTATCGGACGATCCGGCTTTTGTGTTTCTCGCCATCCAACTTGCCATTGCTGCCGACAAACATCTGCCCGTTGGTTTGAAATTGGGGATGAAACGCGATGCTATATGCGACCCCATTTGGATCTGCGATCAGCTCCAACTGGCTGCTAGTCAGATCCTCGGAAGATCGCTTGATCAATGTCGGGCCGTATGCGCCTTTCTCCTCGATAATGACGAATCGCCGGCTGCCGGGTTCGACTTGAACGTCGATAGGCCATTCGAGTTTCAAGTTCGGAAAAGCGCGAACGGCGCGATAGGGTAGCGGAGGTTCGGGTGATCCAATGAGTTTGGACTCAACACTGTGCGGGCGAGTTGCAAGGATTTTTGCATTCGCATTCGATTCGCTTGCAGCTGCAAAGCGAATCGGCGCATAGTCTTCCACACGATGAAAGTCGAACTTGGTAAGCGGAGCAGAACTGCTCAACTCTGGCTTTTGATCGAGGGTGAAGTCGTAGCGACAAAGGGCGAGTCGCCAAACTTCATCCATGTCCGGACGACCGCCAGTCGGCATAAAGTCGAGCCAAGGAATTCGGCCTTCCACCGTCCATTTTTCATCGCGATCGTTGCGAACATTCAGCGTTCCCGTTCTTTGTACTTTCGTGTTCCAATGAAACGCGTTGGCGGATTTCAGGGCTTGGTAGCCTCCGCTTTTGCGATCCGGAAGGAACATGTCCATCTCAGTTCCAGCCGCATTGACTTGAAATTCGTAATAACCACTGGCTTCGTCGCTGGGCTTCAAAAAGATTTCAAAAACGTCGTTGTCCCAGGTTTTCCCATCATGCTCCGTGACGTCGGCAAACAAATCATGATCCTCTAGTTCTGCAAAGAAATAGAAATACTGTCGATCCCAAAGCAATCGAGCTTTGGTGGACGTGGCGGGCACATTCTTGACCGTCGCGGGAATACGAAAATGGTCGATGACCTGAGCGTTGTTCCAGGCGGATTCGTTTGCTTGGCCATCGATCACGATCGGACTAGTCGCCCAATGGCACACTAGATCTTGGCAAAACGCAACCGATGCAAAACAAAAGAAAGAGACGCTTGCGATCCAAACGGTTCCGAGCGGATGTCTCATAGCTTTTCCAACCCTTGGTGTTTACTGAGCCGTGTTTACTGAGCCGTGTTTACTGAGCCGTGCTAACTGAGCCGTGATTACTGAGTCGTGTTTACTGAGTCGTGTTTACTGTGCCATAGTGTTGGGCATCAATATCTTGAGACCGAACAATGCGATGCTTAACGAATTGAAAAGCATGTGAACCAAAATGACGGGGATGAGGCTTTGTCGAATTTGGTAGAGTCTGCCGAGAACGATACCAAAAAGGATCAAGTTTACCCAACTGACACCGTAACTAAAATGCGCTAATCCAAAGAACACTCCACTCAGAATGGCTGGCCACCACGGTGGAACAAAGGGTTTGCTCGTGGCCGATTCCTGCGCCGAGCTTGCGATGGAAACTGCAGGTGGATCAAGTGGTTCGACTGCATAAGGACCCACTGCCGGCGAAAGATCAAGGTTCGAATGGACAGCAATTGGACTCGCAGCGCCCTTTGGGCTGGAGACGTCGATGTGGTCCCGCGTGCCCAGGTTGGGCTTCGATTCTTGCAACCCAAACATCCATGCCGAAATCTTGTTTCCGCTGTAATGGATCGATTCAAACCAGCCAATAAGCAACGTTCGAAAAGCAAACTCCTCCGAAATCGGAGCCACGATACTCGCTTGCCAAAAAGCGACTCCCAACAACCACGGATACTGCTCCAACATTTTCTGAATCGGATGCTCGTAGGGAATCTCCGTGAATTGCACAAGGATGGCGTTAAAAAGAAACAGGGGTGGGGTGACCATCAGGAAGCATTGCAAGCCTGCCAATAGATCGCCTACGCATTGATCGCTTCGCCAACCAAGTCGCTTGAGCGAGCAACCGGTGCGAGCACAGATAAATCCCGTCATCAAGAAGACACAAATCAACTGGGTCGTTATGGCGAACCCGCTAAAAAGAAACTGCTTTTCAGTCAACTCTTTTTTGGCTGGAGCAACGTCTACCGCCTCTGAACGTTCGGAAGCAGCCTCGGTGGCATCGACTGTTTCAGTCTCCGTTGCAGGCTGTTGTTCCGAAACGCGAACAACCTGAATATTCTCGCGTTCGGATACGTTGAAAATCGTTCGCCAAGAGGTGACAGCTAAGGAAATCAGCATGAACAGAACCACGATCGTCATTGCAACATCGATCAACCCGATGGTCGCTTGCGGTCCGGTCGCTGTGGACTTGAGTCGTCGACCGCTGAACCAAAGGGCCCAGCAAACAATCGAGCCGGCCAATATGGCCAAGAGCAAACCGGCGGTTGCCAAGCTGGCTAGGATTTGGACGGGAGTTAACGAAACGGGTGTCATTGCGATTTCTTTGCGACAAGCATCACGTATTCAAGGCCAGAAACAACGGTGAGTAGGATCGCAAGCCAAACGAATAGCATGCTTGTCCAATGCAACCAAGCAGGTGCGGTCGCGAATTGCAATTCGATCAAGACCGACACAATCGCAACGCATTGAGCCACCATCTTCCACTTGCCCAATTGTTTTGCGGAAAAGTCGCCCCCCTGTCCTTCGATCATTCCGCGTAAGCTTGTGACGAGCAATTCGCGTCCAACCACGAGCGTCGCCATCCAAGGAGCAATCGGCGAGCCGGGTGCAGCGCACAGAGCAATCATGGCACCGCTGATGATGATTTTGTCCACGAACGGGTCGAGTATCCGACCTAGCTTGGTCACTTGATTGAACTTGCGAGCCCACCAGCCATCGATCCAATCCGTACTTGCTGCGATCACGAAGCAGATGACAGCCGGGAACAACCATTGCCGTTCGATGAGAATGCACACGATCACGGCCAGAACCAACCTTGCCGCAGAAAGAGCATTTGGCACATTCCAATTGGATGGAGTAGGGCTTGGGCTGTCCATTATCGAATCGGTCCAATTGCGGCAGCGACTAAGTCATAGTTTTTGGACGAAACGATTTCACAATCGACAAGGTCACCGGCCTTAATCGGTTTGTCCTTTTCACCGGTTACGAAAACAGTTGCGTCCACATCCGGGGCGTCCGCATAGGATCGGCCGAGCCAAGCGTTGTTGGCTTCGTCCACAACTTTGTCGATCAAAACGTCCATTCTCGTACCGATACGTTCCTCGCACCACGCAAATGCATTTTGTTGCTGGACGGCCATGAGACGATTGCGTCGTTCTTTTTTGATCCGCTCGGGTAAGTGATCCGGCAGTTTTGCAGCGGGGGTATCCGGTTCGATCGAATAGGTGAAGACGCCGACACGTTCAAATCGCATTTCGGCTACGAAGGCTTCGAGTTCGTCGAACTGCTCATCGGTTTCTCCTGGGAAGCCGGTGATCATGGTGGTTCGCATCACGAGATTAGGGATCCCTTCGCGCAGCTTGGTCACTAATTCATGCGTCTTGTCACGCGTCACGCGTCGAGCCATTCGTTTGAGCATGGTATCGTTGATATGTTGCAGTGGCATATCGATGTAGGGAAGAATTTTTTTCGCGCCAGCAATAGTCTTAACAAGTTGATCGTCGATGTACATCGGGTAGAAGTACATGAGACGGATCCAATCGATGCCGTTGATGTCGTCCAGTTGCTCAAGGAGTTCAAAGAGTCTGGCCCGTCCGTAAAGATCAATACCGTAGAAGGTCGTGTCTTGTGCAACAACGATCAATTCACGGACGCCGTTGTCTGCGAGCTTTTGGGCTTCTTCGAGAATGCCTTCGATGGGTTTACTGGCGTGTTTGCCTCTCATTTTTGGAATTGCACAGAAGGTGCAGAGTCGGTCGCATCCTTCGGAGATTTTCATGTAGGCAAAATGGGGCGGCGTCAATTGCATCCGAAAGTTGTCGGCCAATGCTCGAATGGGTGCCGGTTTAAAAACGGTCCGTTGTTCATCGAGTCCGTCCATGAATCGATTGACGATGGTGGTGATGTCGTCTCGACCAAAGACTCCGACAAGGCCATCGATTTCTGGGCGAGCTTCGAGAAGAGCTTCTTGCTGACGCTCGGCAAGACAACCTGTGACGATTACGCCACGAATCTTGCCTTGGCGTTTGAGATCTAGCATTTGGTCGATGGCCTCGAAGGACTCCTTTCGAGCGTTGTCGATGAAACCACAGGTGTTAATCACCACGAAGTCGCTTCGTTCGGGATCCTGTACGAGGTTGTAACCGTCGCGGTGCAGCAAACCGAGCATTTGTTCGCTGTCGACTAGGTTTTTAGGGCATCCCAGGCTGATGAAGGCATAGGATCCCTTGGCGTTTTCCGTTTCGCTTTGAAGTCGAGCGAGCCCTTCATTGGAAGCATTGTGGTCGGCTAGAATAGGCAGAGAACGCATAGGTAACGAAGTAAAAGGTTTGAGGGTTGAAGGGACGAGTCAAGGACTAGCTCGCGTCACCCCGTCGGATTGACGAACCATTCGGAAAACTCGCGTCTCTCCGATGATAACAATCGGTTGAAATGCGACTAGCGTAATTCGTGTTACGAATGTTCCGAATATGCTTTTCCTGATGCTTTTTCCAAGAAACCGGTGGCTGTGGGCGGCGGACGTACGCCACTTGGACGCTTTGTAACGGTTGTATTTTCATCCGCAACGAATTTACGCTTGCAAACGGTCGAAATGGAATTTGACATCGCCTTTGGCAGTCGATCTAAAGGTTCGTGTCATCGGGTCGACTCTGGAGAGAAGGTACGACGATACGGAGCCTTCCGCCATGGAAGCTCCTTTTGGGAGTGGTAAATGGATGCCACGTCTAGGATGGACGTCATAAGCAAGGAGCTTTCCGGTGAGAAAAACTTGGTTTCATGGGCTCGCATTGACCTTGGGGGCCACAGCAATCCCCGGAGTCGTTTCCGCTCAGTATTCGTTCGACAACACAGGCTCTGGTTTGTCGTCCAGCGCCTTTAATGCCGGCGCAATTGCAAATGCGGGCGACCCTCGCAGCAACGTGCCTTCGCTGCCAAACGGTCAAGTTAACTCGGTGGCCTACCCTCAAAACGGAGCTGTTGGCAGCGGAGTCCCGGGTGGCCAAGTTCATGTGCCTGCTGCGCCTGCATTAAACAACCCTGTGCCCAACACACAATACGAAGCCGTTCCGCCCGCTTCTGCTCCGACAGCGCAATCGTATGAATACGCGACGACAAGTCCGGTGCAGCCAAGTGTTCCGTCGACTTTTACAAACCAAACCGCTTCGCAAGCGCCTGCGGTAGCAAATTCTTACCCGGCTACCAATCCGGGAAGCTATGCATCAAAAGGTATTGGCTTGCCGAATGGACAGATTGCTTCTCCGGTTCCAAGTTATGGGGGCGCAAACCTTTGCTACACTGAGTCCGCAGCCGGCTGCACATCATCGATCGCATCTCCGTCGCCATGGATCTTTGGTGCAAGTGCATTGCTCTTCAATCGCGTGGACAGCCAGTACGCGCGCTTGACAAGCGACAGCACGAACCCAGACAACCCGATCTTGACCACGAACGACGCCCGGATGCAAATCACCGGCGGAGTGCTGCTTTCCGGTGGCCGATATTTTGGTAACGGTCAATACGCAATGGTCGGAAGCTATTGGGGTGTTTTCTCCAATCCCCAAACCGCCGAAGTTGTTTTACCTCTCGGTGGAAACCTTCAATCGGATCTTCCATTCACGGTGCAAGGACCCAACCCTGGAGCGACTCCGTATGGTATCACAATGCCATCCGAGAATGTGTACGACGTGTACGATGGAGCTTTCTCGCACCGACTCGTTCGCGACCAACAGTTCCACAACGCTGAGCTCAACTTTTTTTCATTCGCACTCGGTGGCGGAGCTCGCCAGCCATACGCTGAAGATCGGGGTGTACTGCTTGGCGGTAGCGGCGCTGGTGGATTCGGCTGGGCTGGTCGACATGGCAGCCATGGGGCAGGCGCTTATGGCAGTTGCGGTGATCCAAGTGCATCCACCTGCGGACCGACAGGGCCTTGCGCACCATGGTACGGCGCTCAAAGCAGCAAGCTGCGGTTGAGCATGTTCGGTGGTCTACGCTGGTTCCGATTCCAAGACTCGTTTCAATATGCTGCCAGCGCAACCGACCAAGTGTACGGCAATACGGACGATGACTTCTACTATAACAATGGTGTAACCAATGACCTGGTCGGCAGTCAATTAGGTGCGATGGCCAACTGGTGCACGGGTACCTGCATCAACGTGTTTTCCGGGACAAGCTTCGGGGTATTCTGCAATCACATGACAGCCGATACGCGTGCAGGTACGACAGATACCGTTGCCACGATTCTTTCGGCGAACTCGTTCAATGGTCGCGCATACGACTACAGCAGTTCACTCAATGACGTGGCCCTGTTGTGCGAAGGGAATTTTGGGGCTGGTATCCGAATTAGTCGTGGTTGGACAGCCAACTTGGGCTATCGCGTCGTCGGCGTCAACGGTGTCGCAACCGCCGTTGGTCAAATTCCTCGCGACTTCTCCAATGAAAATGAGATCAACAGGATCAATAATAACAATAGCCTGATTCTGCATGGCTTGGTTCTTGGGGCCATATACAATTTTTAAATTCGTGAGCTAAACTTAACCTGCTCTACCGTAGACATCCATCAAGGCCGCTTGGGAAACTGAGAGGCCTTTTTCTTTTGACACAATACTTCATCACGCTTTAGGAAAACAATGACACGCGTACTTGTGCTTGGGGCGCATCCCGACGATGCCGAGTTCTTTGCTGGCGGCTTACTGGCCTCGCATTATCGCATTGGATCGACGATGCGTTTGATTAGCGTAACCAACGGACAATCGGGACACCAATCCGTCCCTTCGCATGAACTGATTGTTCGACGACGAGCCGAAGCAGCCGCGGCCGGTCGCGTTGTCGGATCCGAATACGTCACATGGGATTTCCCGGATGGATCGTTGCTCCCAACATTGGAACTGCGACTTGCGATCATTCGGGAAATACGCACCTTTCAACCGGATTTGGTTTTGACCCATCGGACTTTTGACTACCATCCCGACCATCGGGCGGTGGGTCAAGCGGTTCAAGACGCTTCGTATATGGTATTAGTGCCCAAGATCGCGCCGGATCTGCCGCCACCACACCGGGAACCAATCGTTGCCTACATGGTGGATCTGTTCACGCGACCTTGTTCGCTGCGACCAGACGTGGTGTTGGACGTTTCTGAGAATTGGGAAAGCGTGCTCGGAATGCTCGATAGCCACGAATCGCAATTCTATGAATGGATGCCCTGGATCGATGGCATTCTCGATTCAGTGCCAACGAACAAAGTGGATCGGCGCGAATGGCTTTCACGTTGGTATCAAGAAAAAACAGCCCCGAGACTTTTGCGTTTTTGGCGATCCGAGTCTGGACCCCAACCTCGTTTGATTGAGGCTTACGAAATTTCCGAGTATGCTGGAAAACCTTCCAAAGACACTCTTGAAAAGCTCTTCCCTGGAAAGAGGCTCTAAAACATGGCAAAGAAGAAAAGCGATGGACCCACCGACATCCTTGCGTCGTCCGTTATTTCAAACCCAAATGCGGGCGGCATGCATCCAGCTGGCACGCCCCCCAACATGATGCCGATGAATATGCCCGGTAACCCGATGCAAGGTAACCCGATGGCCGGCAATCCGATGGCCGCGAACCCGATGTTTGCCATGATGCAAATGATGCAGACCATGATGGGCGCAAACAGCGGTATGCCCATGGGAATGGGAGGGTTGATGGACCCGTCCGCCATCCCGTTTGCCGCAAACGCACCAGCCACCGATAATGACGCAGGCCTCGACGCAGACATTATTCGCCCTGCATTGCTCAAGAACAGAATCAAGAATCAGCAAGGGATTGAGTTGGGCTGTGTGCTCGATCACCTTTGCCTGCGCGATGACCGCAAGCATTCGCTCGGTGGTGTACCCAAGGGGTGTACCATTGCTTTGGCAGGCCCTCCAGGTAAAGGCAAGACTCGCTCGAGCCTCGCGGGACTCTCCAAAGTCGCTTTAACTGGAATGCCTGTTGCCTTCGTCATCGCGGAAGAGGGGTTTTACAACCCACCGGAGTTTGGACGCGATGATCTTTGTAGTCGCATGACCAAAATCGGGTTGAAGACCACGGGACTTGGCGAAGAAGAGTTCGCTCAAAAAGTCTTGAGCAATATGTTCGTCATGCAAAACCAATACCACCGAGGCAAGAGTTGGGATGATTTCGTTGGCAAGTATCGTTACTTGGTGGAGAAAGAAAACATTCGTTTCGTGGTGATCGATTCTTTGAACATGCTCGACCCCACACGCAATCGGACAGCGGACAACTTGTCGGCTTTAAAAACCTACAATCACGAAAAGGGGATCACCTGTTTGTGCATTGGGCAAATTCGCGACACGGGTATGCCCGTCGGCGGCGAGGCCCTCATGCATACAGCGGACGTAGTGTTTATCGTCGAGGAAATGAGCCTAGGCTCAAAAGAGATCGCCGATTTTTGGGGTGGCAAGTACCGCGAAAAAATCGAAGTAGTCTCAGTGGTTAAGAGTGTGACGACACCGATCCTGCAGTACCCCATTCGAATAGACCGAGACCCAGAGACAGGAGTTATGATCGCACATGCATCACAGCCAGCCGACTATCCCCTTTTGCCGATCGTTTCTTAAACCATTTGGTCACTGCCCCAACGACCTCGAGTCGTTGGACAGCAAGTTTGGATGGCTAACGCAAACGGACATCAGATGACAAAGGAATCGCCATTTGACTCATCATCCGAGACAGAACGGCTGTCGTCAAACGGCCCAATCACCCTCGTGAAGTACGAGAAAACACCTAGCACGCAAAGCCCATAGACGATCGCGACTAGGGCTATAGCAAGATCATATGGTTTCGGTGTCGAGAGAGAAAGACGGAGCAGAACCGTCGAAATAACAAACCCTGAGTTGCGAATGACATACTCGTAACGATCATAAAACGGGATGGAAACAATCAGCAAGAAAACATCCGTAAAGATCATAAACTCAAAGAACATGGGAAAGAAAAAATAGTCTAGATTTTTTGCTTCGCCCGTCTGCCCCAATGACCCCGCCAATGTCTCTGACGCCCATTGGGTTACGTTAAACATGGCAAGGAGGATCAGGACTAGAAATAACAGGACAGCAACCGTCTTTTTGATCGCTAAAAATCTGGCCAGATCCAAATGCGGTTTCGAGTGAGCAACTGTCTGACTCACTCTGCGGAATAAAGTGACGAGCGCGAACATCGCAAGAGCAGCGACCATGTCGGTGAGAACCATCCAAGCCGTTTCGGTTTGCGCGAACAAATTGGCCGGATCACTGAATTCGCCAATGTCTTTGAAAACACGCCGGATTACGATCAACGAAATAATCTCGTACTGCTTCCCCATGGAACTGGTGTGCGAACGGGGCAGGGCAAGCACCAACAGCATCACCTCGTAAAACAAGATGAAACTAAAGGGCGTATAGACTGCATGTAGAAAGTTGCAGTCTAGCTGACTCAGGACACCCAACCTCAGACGTGGGACGGTTTGAGCCAATCCAATCAGCATCAAATGAATGACGAATCCGGTTGCCGCTAACCAGACGATCAAACGCTCCATCTTCGCTTTTTGAGCATCCGAGTCGAAGAAGTCAAAAAGTCTAGAAAAGTGATTCGTTGCGGATGCTAACAAGGATTGTCCTCACTGGCCCAATGCTTGGTCATCTTGGACCGCAACCTTCATTTGGACGGATTGCTGAAAAATTTTGAGATCCGCAACCCATTTGCAATTTGGACCGGTACGAGTTGGGTTTCGGTTTAGCTAACTCAGCGAGCACGGCAAGATCACATAGACTCTTCTGAATCATGTCTGCCGTACGTCGACGGTTATTTCGCTCCGTTTCACTCCAAGAAGCAAATATGTCGGCCTTGGCTTGGTCAGTGACAACTACCCGCGGAGATTTTGAAGCCTGAATCGTGGACATTTCATCAAGTTCCGTTCCAATAAAAAGTTCGTTGAGTGTCGATTTGACATTCAACTCTGTGAGCGAAACAACTTCACCTCAAGATGAAGCGATACTGCGTAACCGGAACAAGAGCGTGGATTTAACTTTGTCGAGGGAAAAATCAAAATCACCATCGACGAACAGCCAGTCTCATCATTCAAACTAGCAGGTTCCTTCGCATCCAACCGAGGCACACGCGATTGTTCGTTTCTTCTTCGGTCAAAATCTGTGCGATTGATTTCCCGTTCACGCGGGGTAGCAGTTGCTTCGCTGGATTCGCATTCACCCAGGCTATTGTCGCATCGAGCCTAGCTCCTTTTTGCTCCGGCATGGTTGCGAAGTAAGCATCTTTCAGGCAGGGCACTCGCAGCGGATCGCGTGTCGCCATTTCAAGATTGAAGACGATGGACGGGTTGGCTTTCCGCAGCGCGGTGATGATGCGCGGCAGGTCGAGAACGCCAGTGCCGAGCGGGACTTCGCTGAGCAGAAAGCCATCGTCACTCGGCTGTACGGCCATATCCTTGAGATGCACGCTGAGCGCGAAAGGTGCGAGCGCTTCTACGGCGGCATGCGGCTCATCGAGCAATGCGATGTTATTGCCGGTATCCAACAGGACGCCAATCCACTCGCTGCTCATCTTGCGCATGAGTGCGACAAGTTCGTCGGCGGTATAGTCCTTGTGATTTTCGATGGCGAGCTTCAGCCGGTGTTTGCGGAGCACTGGCTCGACTAGCGCGAGCGACGTCTCCGTCTGCGTCTGAAAAGCACGAAAATCCTCAGCAGAATGCATTGCCTCGTATCGCCTGCCACTGGTGAAAACGGCTCGGGCGACGGTTGCACCAGCCTCGAGAGCAAGCCGTGCATCACTCTCGAACTCGGCCACATCGCTTTCATTCCTTGGCATGCGCAGATCGCCTTCATAGTAACCGCCATTCTGCTCGACCATAGCCCGGATCTGCTTCGCCAAGTTGGAGTCCTTGCTGCGTAGCGGTGTCTGCACGCCCTCCGCACCGAGTTGGCGAGCGTAGCGGTAAAAGCTGGCTGCGTCTGTGAATTTCACCGCTGGGTCGCCTGCCTGAACCGCCTTCCATTGTTGATGGCACGAGAACGTACAAATGCCTATCGGTGAACGAGTCTCGCCTGCGGTGGCAAGCAACGAGCGAACCGCAGCCAAGGACGCAAACGCTGTGACAAAGTTGCGACGGTTCATGCGAGCAGCGCCTTCAGCTCTGGCCTCAAGGGGACATCATTTCCATTCTTTGCGATTTGCATGGTTTCCAGTTTAACACGATTTCAGCCCGCATAGTGATCTCACCCATGCAACAAACACATTCAGAAATGTGCTGCATCGTTTCCGTCTTCATTTGTACGTCTGCAAATTGACGAAACGCACATGATCAATACCCTCAGCAAGGCCCGGAAAAAATGGATCGACGAATCCGAAGTCGGCAAGCGATTCAAGATCCGATCCGTCGCTCGGTGCGTCGCATGACTTCATTACCACCAATTCTTCTGCGGCAACCATATTGCTGAACGCCGCTGCGAGTGAATCGGAAGTCACATCCCAGCTTTCTGGAAGTCCCATATTTGGGTACTCCCTGTTGAAACACGTCGCCACCTGAACAACGGCGATGATGGGCGTGGTCGAATTGACATTGGAATCGGAAAACGACTGCTGAAGGTCGTCCATCGTTTCAAATAAATCAACATTGCCAAGGACTTGATGGGCGATGCGGGCCGTGTGTTGCAACAGATCCATGCAAACCCAGTGCGCAAACTCTTCGGAAAGTGGGTTGGCTAGATGGACTTGGCGAACCGCATCGACCACTGGACCGCCACCGACGATGATCAGGGTCAACGGGTGTGGGTTTTCACGCAACCATTTTTGAAACTTCTGTTTCAGGCTCGGCATCGTCAGCAGGCTGCCGCCGAGTTTAATAACGCGGACTCTTTTCATTGAATCTCATTCTTTTAAGTGAAGCAAAAAGGGGTCAGATCGCTCAACTCTCTTCAATGTAGCCGCGTTGGACGTGATCGACTTGCCATTACCTGCATAAATGACGCTAACGCCGGGCATTGCTTTGGCTTTGTTCATTTGATACTGAGTTTATTCTAAGTGGACAGGCGGAAAGCGTCCAAGGAAGTGTAGTTCTTTGCGAATCGAAATGATGGCAGACCGATTCATTCCCATGGCTACAATGGTGGCACGGCCGATTGGCGACAGCCCTTCGAACTCAAACTCTTCATTCAGCAGAAAGTGCTCGGACCAAGTCTCGTCACGAGGGTGAAACAGCCTAACGGTCGCCTTAGTTTGCGGATCAATGGCAAACATCCGCGCTCCCTTGCGAAGGGAACAGGTTACACAAGCAAGCGCAAGATTCGCAACATCCGTCTCTCCGCCCTCACGTCTTGGAACGATATGATCGATGTGAAATGTCGCTTCCTGCGAACTTTGAGGCAGCAGGCAGTATTCACAGGTTTCACAGGCTCTGTCACGTACTTCCTGAATCAGACGTAATGGAATGTATGGGCTCACCCGCTATTTCCTCGTCGCACGCTCGGCGCGAAGCTTTAGCAACGTGAGCATGTCTACGAGATTACATAACGCTTCCGCCTCGCGCTGCTCGGTCTCACCCAGCTCCCCTGTTCTATCTTGCCGGTCTAGCAACGCCGTGAGGCGCGCGTCCAATGCAGGCGGTAGACCAAAGTGTGCCCAGTCTTCAGGTAAATCCACTACTATCGTAACTGTACTCATGTTTCACCTCTCTTTAGGACCAATTATAACATGGCGGGATAGACTCAGCTATTGGCGGACAAGAGGACGCCGACATCACAATGCGAGCGTTGAGTACCCGCCAGCCCTGGGTGGAACAAATCATGCGGGGCGAGAAAGATATCGGCCGAGAAATAAAGGGTCAGGTCTCATTTGCAGCAGAAGTCCAAAAAAGAGACCTGACCCTTTTTTTCTCTCCTGACCCCTTTTTCTCTCCTCCAATGTCAGGGTTACGAACCCTGTCATCCCGGATTGTACGAGTGCTATCGTCCGCCTGCAATCATGGGCAATTTTCGCGTGGACTCTAGCCTGTCCAATGCAGTGATCGAACCTCCTCATCCCCCGTCCCCTTCTCCTCCTGAGTACAGGAGGAGAAGGGGGGAAAGACAAGACGTATGGATCTAGTTTCCTGTGTTCTTGTCACCCCCGAGCGATTGAGCGTGCTCCTTCTTTCTAGCTCCCCTTCTCCTCCGTAATCCGAGGAGAAGGGGGTGGGGGATGAGGAGCCACGCACTGGACAAACCATTACTAGTCATCACAACGCCTCGTTGGGCCAGGCACGCAAACTTGGGCCACTCTTGGCTCGCGAGCAACCAAAACGGCGACACGATCAAAGACAGAATCGACGAGACTCACCGCACGAGACATACCGCTATAATCTTTCGCGTGGCAATCCAACCAATTCGAGAGACAATCCAGTGGACTCTATCATGTCAAAGAAGCTCCTCACCATCCGAACGTGGACTGATCCGAGGCTCCGATTTAGATCGCCTCCGTTCGCAATACTTTACCTCGTCCTAATTTTTGTTTCCGACGTATCGACCGCGCGAAGCCAATCGATTCGGGAACGCAATCGCCAAACGACTACCCTCCAGGGATCGAGTGTTTGGCACCAACTGAAGAACGATATCCGTTTTCTTGTTGAACCCATACGAGCGCCCAAATATTCTTTCGCAATCCTAAGAGGCTCCAGGGACGTCCAAGAAAAACCCTTTTCTTTTGATGACTTTCCCGATCGCCTCGTAGTGGTTTTGACGGGTCTCCATACAAACCGCAGTACGGCACTGCAATTTGCCGAACAGATCATCTCACAATCGCCGCATGCTGCTTCGAGGGTCTACGCTGTTTTCGAGTATCCGAACGATGGCCCTATCATGGAGTCTGCTAAGGTTTTTCGAGAGTACTTACGGGAATTGTATCGAAAATCTCCGACAACCCACGTCACGATTGTGGCTCACTCGATGGGCGGACTCATAGCTCGATACGCTTTGGAGGAAGTCCGGCCAGAGCCTAGACAAGACTGCAGCGTTGATCGATTGGTGATGATCTTTCCCCCGAATCGCGGGTCTCTACTGGCACAGTATGCTGATGTTCTCGAATTACCGGACCTGCTTGACAGGCTCTCCTCCAACGCCTCTCCGTTAACATCGATCATGGATTGTCTTGTTCATGACGGAGTTGGTGAAGCTTGCGATGATTTGATCCCAGGCTCCACCTTACTGCAAACGTTGAATGGGAATTCCATCCCGAAAACCGTTCGGTACTCGATTGCGGTCGGAACGGCAGGCCCCATTTCTTCGTCGCAGCGACTCCTCGCAGGTTTTGCACTGGGAACCCTCCGGTCGCAATACCGTACCGATTCAGCAGAGATTGAATGGCTGCTCGATAAAGGCGAACAGTTGCTTCGATGTGACGAATTGACTCAAGGATGTGGCGACGGTGCAGTCGCTGTCACCTCGGCTCGGTTACCTGGCGTCCGAGATGTCGCTGAATTCCCGTTGCACCACATCCAATGGTGCGACCCCATGCACGAGGCAGCAATCCAGTTGCGACGCTGGGTGATCGATCGTTTGGAGTGACAGGTAGATGTTGTGAATGCTCTCCCAGATCAGCTCCCCCGTTTCGGCCTTGATGCATACGGTTTTCTCGGACTCCTGGGGGGTATCCGGTTTATGGCGACAGACCACATAGACTCGATTGTCGAAAACGACTGGAGTCGCGCGTGTCGCAAACTCTTCTTTTCGCCAAAGCAGATTTTCGCCATCCATCTTGAAACTGTCGGGCAGCCCCTTTTCGACGGTCTTCCCATTTTGCTGGGGGCCACGCCAGTGATACCAATCCGTTGGTTTAGCCTTGTTGCTCTCTTGACCGAAAGCGACAGACGAGGGAACCGCCAGGAGGGCGAAAAGAGTAAAGAGCTGGGTCGGATTTTTTGCTCAACAAATGTCGAGGGGCACCATTCGGCTCATTGAATCTCATTCTTTTAAGTGAAGCAAAAAGGGGTCAGGTCGAGACCTGACCCCTTTTTTCTCACCCAGCGTTTCCAATGTCAGGGTTACGAACCCTGTCATCCCGGATCGTACGAGTGCTATCGTCCGCCTGCAATCATGGGCAATTTTCGCGTGAACTCTAGCCTGTCCATTGCAGTGATCGAACCTCCTCATCCCCCATCCCCTTCTCCTCCTGAGTACAGGAGGAGAAGGGGGGAAAGACAAGACGTATGGATCTAGTTTCCTGTGTTCTTGTCACCCCCGAGCGATTGAGCGTGCCCCTTCTTTCTAGCTCCCCTTCTCCTCGGTACTCCGAGGAGAAGGGGTTGGGGGATGAGGAGCCACGCACTGGACAAACCATTACTAGTCATCACAACGCCTCGTTGGGCCAGTCGCCTCGTTGGGCCAGTCGCCTCGTTGGGCCAGGCACGCAAACTTGGGCCACTCTTAAGCTCGTCAGAGCACGCGGCGAACTCAAATTGCCCGTCGTGATCTCTATTGGCGAAGTCCACACACTTCTCAAGCTGATCGAAAAGCCTTCCATGTTCTGCTTCTTCACGGTCGTCTACTCCTTGGGACTCAGACTCCAAGAAGCTCTCAATCTCCATGTTAAAGATATCGACTCCAAGCGAGGTTGGAAACAAGGCTAACATTGGCTCGCGAGCAACGAAAACGGCGATACGATCAAGGACAGAATCGACGAGACTCACCGTACGAGACATATGCAAACTCTACCGCTCGATGTTAAGAGCAAGCCAACGTGCCAATGGTAGGGAAGTGCAAGGAAGCAAAACCCTTTATCAAACCGAGTACCAACGAGCATCAAGGCAGCCAAGCTGGCGCGGTGAGGGGCATCTCTTGCGAATCAAGAATTGCCGCTTGGGCTTCTCGAACATGGGATTAAATTCTGGCTAGCTTCTTAAGCCCCAAAATAGAGATCGGGCAATCGACCGCAGTCCAGCCCGCGTACGTCCCTAGAACAACGACGCAGAATCTAATCCTTTATATGTTATTGGTTTTAACGTTCAACAGATAAGTTTGGAAACGCCGCTTGAAGATTTGCAATCTCTTCATCGGTGATCGAATGACTCGAAGCCTTCAATGTTTTTAGTGTTTTGATGCTCTTAAGCGGTTCAAGGCTTTTAACTTGTGTGACGGAAATGTTGAGATACTCGAGCGCCCGATGATTGTGCAGTGGGGCCAAGTCAGACACGTCTGTGCCGTCGATATACAAGACACGAAGATTGGGAAGCGACTTGACCACAGAAATGTCAGAGATAGATGCGTTGCTACTAGCGGACAACAAGTGCAAATGCCGGCAATTACGAAGCGGCGTCAATTCGGAAATTCTATTTTCATTTATCGAAAGTACTTCGAGACTCTTCATCTCGGAAAGTGGTTCGATGCTGGTCAGACTACATGATGCAACCTCAAGATGCTTTAGTCCGTGGAGTTTGCTTATGTTAGAAATATCACCAACGTGCTTATCGTCTAAATGCACCATGCGGATCGCATAAAAAAAGGGTTCTTCGCCGATTTTAGTGGCTAGGTGTGAAAAAGCGGCGGATTCGATATCCTTTTGGGATGAACGAACTAACCACTGAACATTATCGTGCATTACTGGGTCTCGACGCAAACTGGAAAGTTACGAGCGTCGAGTTCTTACCGAAACAAAAGGTCGTTGATATTCATATCAGGTTTTGCGGATCTGGCCTCAAGTGCCCCCAATGCAAATGCGATTGTACGCAGGCAGACTTGGCTCCACAACGCTCTTGGAGACACCTGGACACCATGCAATTCACGACAACGATTCAAAACAAACGGTGCCACCCACGTGGGTGGCCCCGTTCGGCTAGGCCTAGAGTCCTGGTTTCGTTGCTATTTTTGGTGTCAGTGGGCGCTTTAAAAGGGGCCACTCATGAGCGCTTCAAAAGGGGCCATTAGTTGATTTTTTGATTGCTACCTAAGACTTGGCCCCTTTTGATGCCTTGTCTACTGTCTTTGTATCGGCATCGGACCCGGTGGGC
>JAIPFP010000107.1 GCA_021736575.1 Pirellula sp.
CACCGATCTCAAGGACAATGTGCATTGGTTCCGGGCCAAAAACGACAAAGCGTTTATCTTCAACATCCATGTGATGTGCGTAAAGCCAGGACGAACGGGCCGAGTCTATATCGACCCAGATGGCGAGAAAATTTCTAACGGGCGCATTCGCGCCAAAAAAATCGACCATGCACAAGCCAACAAACTCTACGGCTAGTAAGTTGCACGACGCTCCGCCGTCGTGATTCCTGCCGCTCGCCTAATTCGCCGAACGCTGAGCGGCGATCAACTCGATCAATCGCTGAGCACAACGCTGGCCAAATTGCAAGTCATTGATCTCACAATCATGAATCTCAAGTTCGACATCTGGATTTAGGGAGTGAGCAATCGCGTCGAACAGAGCCGTGTCAGCTTGTGGGGCATGAAACGGACCTCCAGGTGCGCTGATGACACTGATGGCACGTTTTGGTATCAGAACACAGCATGGGGCAAGATAGGAATTAACGGCTCTCGCAAGGTTTTCGCCGAGCTGTTTGCACTCGCTCACGTTTGTCCTCATCAGCGTTACTTGCGGGTTATGAAAGTAGAATGTCCGGCCTTCGAAGCCAGGCGTAACCGTAGAGGGTTCGCCAAAGTTGACCATATCAAGGCAGCCCGGAACGACAATCGCCGGGACTCGTGCACGTGAAGCGGCGTACAATCGATCAGGGCCAGCAGACAAAACGCCACCCACCAGTTCATCGGCTAACTCAGTTGTCGTAATGTCCAGCACCCCAGCCACCATGCCGCTATCGATCAAGGCCTCCATCGTCCTGCCGCCTGTTCCGGTGGCTGCAAATACAAGGACCTCATAGCCAGCAGCCTCCAAGATTGGCGTAGCTGAATTCACACATGCGGTGGTGTTACCAAACATGCTCGCAACAATGATAGGTTTCCCTTCGTCGGGCGGCAACTTGACGCGTACCATCCCGACGATCGCTCCAGCCGCTCGACTCAAGATCGTTTTCGAAATGCGATTCAGGCCTTGGATATCAACGATACTCGACATCATGACGATATCACTCGTCCCGATGTAGTGAGCAATGTTGCCACTGGCCAGTGTGGAAACGATCATCTTCGGGAAGCCGATGGGCAAGCCTCGCATCGCAGCAGATGCGATTGCAGTCCCCCCTCCTCCGCCAAGCGATATCACACCATCGATCTTTCCATTTCGCCGCAACTGCTCAAGAATGCATGGTGCCGCCTTAACCATTGTTGCGACAGCTTGGCCGCGATCGCGTTGGTCTAGGATCGGTTGCAGGTCGATACCCGCGGAGGATGCGACCTCAAATCGAGACACATCCGCCGGAATTTGAGGATCGCTGCCGGTCCCAACGTCGATCATCAAAACATTGAAACCTGCCTTTCGAATGCACGAGGCAACAAAGGCATGTTCAACCCCTTTCGTATCCAGCGTTCCAAGTATGGCAATGGTTGGTGACACGCAGCTTTACTTTCCCGACCCTGCGCGTGGAATTGCCTTAAACTCGCGAGTCAAATTGAGTAACGCACCTTCGAAGGCCATTCGCTCAAGGCTTGAAGCACCCACAAATCCATCCGTACCGGCATGTTGATTCATATAGGCTGCATCCAGAGGGGTTAGGATTGGACCGCCGTGAGAAAGACAAATAGTATCCCGATTCACGGTTTTCGCCGCTTCCACAATCGCAAGCACGCGAGTGGTTGCATCGTCCATGGAGACGGTTGCGCCCGTAACTCCGATCGAGCCACCGATAGTCGTCCCGACATGCGCGATAACAACATCTGCTCCCGCTAACACCATCGCTCGCGCTTCATCGGGTTTCGCAACGTAGACGACGCTGAACAAGTCCATCTTGCGAGCCAGACCTACCATTTCGACTTCTTTATCGAAACTCATTCCAGTCTCTTCGAGGACTTGACGGAAGTGGCCGTCGACGATGCAGTGTGTCGGGAAATTGTTAACACCCGAAAAGCCCATCTCTTTGACCTTGAGTAGCCAGTGCCACATGCGTCGCCTTGGGTCGGTGGCATGCACACCACATATCACAGGCACTTCGTCGACAACGGGCAGAACTTCGAATTCACCAATCTCCATCGCAATCGCATTTGCGTCTCCATAGGCCATAAGTCCGGCGGTCGACCCGTGACCCGCCATTCGATACCGGCCCGAGTTGTACACGATAATCAAATCGACCCCGCCTTTTTCTAGAAACTTAGCGCTGATTCCAGTCCCCGCACCAGCCGCAATAATGCTCTCGCCACGTGCTAGCGTTGCTCTTAGACGCCCCATCACTTCATCGCGATTGTAGGGGTTACCTTTTCCTGTCCACGGGTTTGTCATTCTGCTAACTTGCTTAAAGAGCGTCGTAAGTGATCGGTCGGTGAAGGCGGGCGAAGTATTTTAGATGACTTTTGGCCGCAAGTCACCCGTTTTAGCCGCTAATCACAACGGTATGTGTCTTCGAGTGAAACGAAATGATAGCCGAAGGGCGATAGCCCCGGTTCTCGACGAATGTCGAGCAATTGGAAAACCGGGGCTATCGCCCGACGGCTCATTGGTATGAAAAACATATGCGGATGTGCTTAGTTTTGGCTCCAGTGGTCGCACGCGACCGGTGCGACCTATCGGTGCGACCCATCCTAGGTCACGCTTGCCGAGAGTAAGTTCAGCCTATCAATCATCAAGGATTTGTGTTGTTCCTGTACATTGCCGGGAAACTTATACTAAACTAGTGGGAGTCCCGCCCCTGTTTTCCGCCATCATCCACCCACCTGGAACACGACATGTTGACTCGCGTCACACTCGGTTCGTTGCTTTTTTTGTTTTTCCTTGAAGCTGCACGAGGCGAACCTACGATCACAACCGCCAGCCCGTTGGCAGTTGAACCTGGGAAGACAACCCGTATCGTTCTTCAAGGCAAGGACCTCCGCGATCCGATGCGATTTTGGACAAGCCGTCCAGCTCAGATCGAAGTCGTAACGGTTGAGCCTACGCAAGCAACGCTCGACGTTAAACTTGAGCCTAACGCAGCCCTCGGGCCGCTAGGCCTTTGGATTGCAACTGCCGACGGACCGTCTGGTGCAATTACTCTTCTGGTCGACGATTTACCGAGCATACCGGACAATGGCAGCAATCATCAAAAGGAACAAGCTCAATTGGTTCCTAAGTCATGTGGCATTGATGGCACATGTGATGGCCCACTCAGCGATTTCTACCGGTTGCATGCCAACGCCAACGAGCAATTGACTTTCGAAGTGTTTGCACAGCGACTCGGATCCAAGATGGATGTTGTCGTGCGTCTCTACGATGCTTCCGGCAAGCAATTGATGTCTGCGGACGACGATTCAAACGGTCCAGACAATCGCTTTCGATTTCGATTCCCAACCGAAGGGGACTACTTGATCGAGATCTTTGACAACCGTTTTGTTGCTGGAGGACGGTACCGAATGCGGATTGGCGAGTTCCCAATGATCGATGCCACCTTGCCTTTGGCGGCTCAACTGGGGAGTCGCCAAAGCGTTCGTTTCATCGGTCCGGACAGCGAGATTCTAGCCGCGCAAGATCTTGAAATTCCCAGTTCTTTCGACTCGGAATCGATCCCTGTTTTCGCTAAACTGCCCGGCGGGACATCCTCGAGTTGGTGCACGCTGCTCACCAGCAAATTCCCGCAGTTTTCCGAGCCAGATTCCATCCCTGAGACGCCTGCGAGTTTGAATATCCCCACAGGAATAAGCGGTCGTCTGTTACATGAGAACGAACGCGATCAATTCCTGTTGAATGGAATCAAAGGTCAAGTGGTTCGTATTAATTCGCGAACTCGCAGCCTGCATTTGCCGACTATGCTTCAAATGCGTTTATTCAATTCCGCCAACGCGAAAGTAGCGGAAACAGCCGTCAATGACAATGATGAGTGGAGTATCGACTATACATTTCCAGAAGATGGAAGCTATCGTTTGGAAGTCTCAGATCTGTTGCATCGCGGGGGGGCCTCTTTTGGCTACTACGTCGAAGTAGCGAGTCCTCCCAAGTTTGCTGTGGTATTCAAGCCGGACGCGAAAACCAAAGAACAGTTTGCGGTTGAGCAACAGTCCGGTGCTTTCGCGATCGATTTTCAGATTCAGCGTGCGGGCTACGATGGCCCGATCGAACTCGCATTTGCCGCTCCCATTCCGGGATTGAAATTGCTCAACCCCCGCATCGATGCAAAAGCGAAGGAAGGCACGATTTACGTCTTCGCGGATGAAAATTGGCGGGCGGAATCGCTTACCGGCTTGCGGTTCGAAGCAATCGCGACCGATGCGCCCGATCAAAAAGTGGCAGTGAGTAGCCTAGCTTTGCATCGCATTAAATCGCCGCATATTCCATTCCCGGCAACCTGGACGAATGGCCTCGTAACCACTGCTGGTGTTCCGGCATCGTCCCCGTTTTTCACGTTGGAAACCAGCGCACCGGCCGTCTTTGCTCGCCAACAAACCAGCCATACCGCAACCCTTTCGCTCAAACGAACCCAGGAGGCTTTTAAGGGGCCTGTCAGTGTACTCCCGTACAAGCAACTGACCAATTGGACTTCCTCCGCCAAGCCAGACAAAGACTCCTATGCGATCACTTGGACACGTACATCCAATGCGGACGAACCGCAACAACTTCCACTGCTCGCGTTTGCTGAGTTCAATGGTCGCGGCCGAATGCATTCTCAGAATGTTTCGGTATCGTGGATCGATCCCCTGAAAGTTTCCATCAAACCAAACCGTCCTCTTGTAGGCGGCAGCGCTCAACATGTTGAGGTTTCGTTCGCATGGGATGCCGCTGCGACCTCGCAGCCTGTAAAGTTGACTTGGCTTAATTTACCAGCCGGCATGGTTGGCCCGCCGCTGGAGGTTGCTGCGGGGATTGCTGAGGCCAAATTGGAACTGCAGCTCACGCCGGAGTTTGCCGCATCGAACGTTGCTTTGCAGTTGCAGGCCACGAGTCAATTCGCAGGTCAACCGTTCACCACGCAGAGCGAAACGGTAACTTTCCAAGTGATTCCAACGCCAGCAAAACTTGAGGTCTTTCCGTCCGTCGTGGAATTGCGCGGTCCTAAGGACTTTCGCCATCTTGTCGTCACCGGTTTTGATGAACTTGGCTCGCCGCGAGATTGGACGACAGAAAGTCGAGCGGTGTCCGTGAATCCATCGATTGCGAAGATCGAAAACAATCAAGTGGTTGCGGTCGGTAACGGCACGACTGAATTGAAGATCGAAATTGGCAAGCTTACTCAGACAATTCCTGTTACGGTAACGCATTTTGAAACTACGCCACCCACCCAATTTGAAAATGAAGTACTTGTTGCACTTTCGAAACAATCCTGTAACTCCGGTGCATGCCATGGTTCACCAAGTGGCAAAGGAGGCTTTCGACTCTCTTTGCGAGCCTTCGATCAACAGCTAGATCAATTGACACTCAATCGCGAGGAGTCAGGGCGACGTGTCAATGTCCTTGAGCCCGAAAAGAGTCTCATGCTGCTGAAGCCGCTTATGAAAGTGGCTCATGGTGGCGGCATGCAACTTCGCAAGTCCGATCCCGCGTATGAGATCTTACGCACTTGGATTTCGGAAGGCGCTAAAGTAGATCCCCCCAACACTCCAAGATGCATTCGGCTCGAGTTGTATCCGAATGAGAAACGAGTCCTCAATCGAGCCGTTGCGCCGCGTCAACAGTTGGTTGCGGTCGCGCATTTTTCCGATGGTTCCTCGCGAGATGTGACCAAGCTGGTTGCTTACGAAAGCTCCAATACCAGTGTGGCTGAGGTAAGCACGAGTGGACTAGTGACGAGTCGCGGACGAGGGGAGGCTGCGATCCTTGCACGTTTCCTGGAACACATTGAAAGCGCACCGATTATGTTCGTCGAAGATGTGCCTGGATTTGAGTGGCAAGCTCCGTCACCAAACAACTTCATCGACACGCTGGTCAATGCCAAGCTTCAGCAATTGCAATACCTCCCGGCTGAGACGGCAGACGACTCAGCGTTTCTTCGTCGCGTTTTCTTGGATGTTATCGGATTGTTGCCCACACCCGAGGAGACACAAACATTCTTGGCGACCCCAAGTCCTGACAAACGCCAGTTGCTGATCGATAGCCTTCTCAACCGTCCGGAGCATGCGAAGTTTTGGGCTCTCAAATGGGGCGATCTATTGCGGTTGACCAGCAAGAATGTCGGCAACGAAGCGGTGTACAAGTACCACCGCTGGGTGGAGCAGGCCCTTCAAGAGAACATGCCATACGACGAGTTTGCAAGACTGTTGCTAACGGCATCGGGCAGCACGCTCGACAATCCCCCTGCCAACTTTTATCGCACCGCCAACGATACCAATGATTGCGTTGAGACGATATCGCAGGTCTTTCTCGGCGCACGTTTGCAATGCGCGAAGTGCCATAACCATCCGTTCGAACGATGGACTCAGGATAACTACTACGGACTAGGGGCGTTTTTCCAGCGCCTCCAACGCAAAAAATCACAACGGCCAGACGAAATGTTTGTCTGGACGTCCAATACGGGCGAAGTGACTCAGCCCCGCACGGGTGAAGTCATGAAGCCTTGGTTGCCTAAAATTGGAAGCATCGAGCCAAAAGGGGATGAAGATCGACGCCAGGTATTTGCCGAATGGCTGACCAACCCCACCAACCCATTCTTTGCTCGCATCGAAGCCAATCGAATATGGAGCCAGCTTTTTTCGCGAGGAATCGTGGACCCAATCGATGACTTTCGCGATTCAAATCCGCCGTCCAATGGCCCATTGCTAGACGCCTTGGCAAAGGAGTTTGTCGACAACAAGTTCGATCGCAAGCATCTGCTCCGCGTCATCCTCAATAGTCGTACCTACCAAGCTAGCTTCAACACCAACAAGTTCAATGAAGACGACGTCCGTTATTTTTCACATCAAGAACCTAGACTGCTTTCGGCGGAGCAACTGTTGGATGCTGTCAATCATACGACCGGAAATCAGCAGACGTTTGGTCCGCTTCCGCCCGGTACCAAAGCAACACAGTTACCTGCCCCAGACCTTGTCAAAGTGGATTTTTTGAAGGTCTTTGGACAGCCAGAACGTTCTACCGTTTGTGCTTGCGAACGGGCAGATGATTCCAATTTGGCGATGGCGATCGAGCTCTTCAATGGTCCGATGATTTACGATCGCCTCAGAGATCCAAACAATCGATTCCGACGATCACTGGCTGCGGGTAAGTCGATCGAGGACATCATTCGCGAACTTTATCTGGTAGGCCTATGTAGGCAGCCGACCGATGTTGAACTTGCGACATCCATGGAACATGCCAAAGCTCGCAATGATCCGGCCAATGCTCTTGAGGACATTTGTTGGGCATTGATCAATACTGACGAGTTTCTTTTTCAGCACTAAACAAAATCGTCCTAAAGACATCATGAGAACATTCATCGTTATTTGCTCGATCGTTTTCGGCTGCTCACCCCTGGCTGTGGCAGTTGACGCTGTCAGCTTTCGTAGTCAAGTTGCACCGGTGCTCATCGAAAACTGCGTTGCTTGCCACGGCGCCAAGAAGGCGGAGGGGGGCTATCGCATAGACACGTTCGAGTATTTGATGAAAAGCGGTGATTCGGGCGCAGCACCCGTTACCGCTGAGAAACTGGACGCGAGCGAATTATATCGACGCCTTGTTACTGCCGATCATTCAGAACGGATGCCATCCGATAGCGAACCACTTGCACCCGCCCAAGTGGAGCTTGTTAAAACTTGGATCTCAAGCGGCGCGGCCTTCGATGGCGAAAAGCCAGGCGATCCACTCTATCTGGTCGTGCCACCCGCCGAATACCCCGATCCACCCGCAAAATATTCTGCACCGATCCCAATTGCAAGCGTCGCGTTTTCCTTGGATGGCAGCCAAATCTATGCGGCTGGTTACCATGAGCTGACTTGCTGGAGCACCGCAGACGGTACCTTGCTCAATCGCATCAAGAACATTGGCGAACGTGTGTACGCAATCTCGGTTAGCCCGGATGGAACTCGCTTGGCTGTCGGTTGCGGTACGCCTGGAAAGTCCGGCGAAGTGAGAATTGTAGACACGGTCAGCGGCAAAGTAGTCCACATTGGTTGCCGAACAACGGATGTCGTGTTGGATGTCGTCTATAGTCCAAATGGCCAGCGTTTGGCGGTTGGAGGTGCGGACGGCTTGATTCGAATTGTGGATGCCCAAACCTGCAAAGAACAACAAATCATTGCAAGTCATGCGGATTGGGTGAATGCTGTTTGTTGGAGTGCCGACGGCAAGCAACTGGCATCCGCAAGCCGCGACAAGTCTGCCAAAGTTTATTCGTCCGAGACGGGCGAACTATCGACAAGTTACGCGGGGCACGGGGCGTCGGTAAGAGGGATCGCGTTTTCGGCAGACGGCTTGCAAATCTTGTCCGTGGGTGATGACAAGAAGCTTCACCGGTGGAGCATTGAGGGCGCCAAAAAAGTGGCTGAAGTAACTTTCGGAGGCACCGCTTTCAAGCTTGCCGGTGGAATAGACTACGTTCTGGTACCGTCGGCGGACAAATTGGTACATCGCGTGGAGCTTCAAAAGAACCAAGAGGCCATGAAGTACGAAGGGCTTCCGGATTGGGTTTTGGGAACGGCCGTTCATCCGGTCAGTGGGCATGTCGTAGCGTGTTCGATCAACGGCGAGTTAAGACTATGGAAGGCCGCCGAAGGAACACTCATTCGAAGCTGGATAGGTATGCCCTAACCGCCCCCCCGCCTCGGTCATCCAGGGTAGGCCCCTCATCCCCAGCCCTTCTCCCCTGAGTACCGGTGATAAGGGAGCGAGAATCTATTCGTACTTATTCGCAGCACGCCAGACTCGAAATCCCCATGGATTTGCGTGATCCCATCGTGTTTTCTCCCCCTCGCCCCGCTTCGGAGAGAGGGGGGCGGGGGGTGAGGGGTAGATCCCTGACATGGAAGCCTCAGGTTCAGTATTTGTTTATGCTTCTGAAACGCAGCTCGATATCTTCGTTACAATGGCGGTTGGGCATCACCATCCAAACAGCTTCAACAATCAAATGAAGGACCAAACTATGTCTTACGCCGATTCGAACGGTAAAGGTGGTGGCAACACCGCCGTTATTGTGGCTTCGATCCTTGCGGGGCTTTGCGTTGTGTTATTGGTTTGTGGTGGGATCCTGGCTGCATTGCTGCTGCCGGCGGTTCAGGCCGCTCGAGAAGCGGCTCGCCGAATGCAATGCACCAATAACATGAAGCAAATTGGTCTCGCGCTTCACAACTACGAGAGCGCGTACAAGTCGCTACCGCCTGCCTACACCGTCGACTCAGAAGGAAATCGATTGCATAGCTGGCGGTCCTTGATCTTGCCCTATCTGGAACAAAGTGCAGTGTACAACCGAATCGATTTCTCAAAACCATGGGATCATCCTGACAATGAATTCATTCGCGAACTGAATGTGCCAACATTCATGTGTCCAAGTACGAAATTGCCGAATGGTTACACAACTTATGTTGCGGTTGTCGCTCCGAATGGCGTCTTCTCAGGCCCTACTCCTACTAACTTCCAAGACATCAAAGATGGGCTTTCCAATACTTTGATGGTCGTTGAAACCACAGAGGCAAAGGCGGTGCATTGGATGGAACCCAACGATACCGATTTGAACGCCTTCATCGCTTCGTTACCTGGTCCTGTGCCGCCAAATGATCGACACGCCCATACCGGTGGTAGTGTGGTTACCTTCGGAGATGGAAGTGTTCAATTTCTGTCCTCAAACACTCCTGTTGAAACGTTGCAGGCGCTCGTTACTTCGAACGGCGGGGAGAGGGTTAATACCGATTTTTAGGCTAAGGAACGTTGAATAGAATGAACGTTCCGCTTTTTCCTGAGACGGCGACGTCAATCCGTTTGTCGCCATTGAGGTCGCCGGTTGCTATTTGAAGTCCAATACCGACGTGCCCTTGTTCAATCTTGGATTTTTGGAATTCGCCCTTCACAAGCTTATAAGCGTTGATTTCTGGCATATCCTTGCCACCCGGATCTCCACCATTGTGTGCAAAGTAGCGTTTGCCACTAATCAATTCATCCACGCCGTCACCATCTAAATCCGCTAGCGCAAGAGCATGCGGTTGCGAGAAATCTTTGTCGATCATGCGTTTGTCGAATTGCAAACTACCCTCGGATGTAGGCGCGATCTGTCGCCACCAGTACAAACCGTAGTCATGCCCTGCTCCGACAAGGACATCGTTTTTGCCGTCGTGATCGATATCCCGAACCAACATCGGAATACTACCTTGGATATTCCAGTCGGGATGGAATTTCCATGTTTGCCCCCAGGGGTTCTCAGAAGGTTGTTCGTACCAACCCGAACCGATCAGAATGTCGGCCCGTCCGTCGTTGTTAATGTCGCCGACCCCCATCCCGTGCTGGTTGCCCGATTTGCCGATCAACGCTTTCTCCAAGCGATAGATTGCTTTGCCAGTGCCGATCGGATCGGACTTGATGAATCGCCAAACGATCATTGGATTTTCCTTGTTCCAGCTATTGACGACCCATTCCTTTAGACCGTCACCATCGAGGTCTTCCATCAATTGAGCTTCGTTTTGACTGGCCTTGGTGTCGACGAAAAGGTGTCGCTTCCATGTTTGGCCAAGCCGAAGTCCTTCGCTGCCTGGGTTTTCATACCATGCAACTTCGGTTGGAATGAAGGAGCCCGCGACAACATCGATGCGTCCATCGCCGTTGACATCCATCAAAAAATCGCCATTGCTTTCGACGTATCCATTCCAATCTTCAATCGTTCGAAGGGGACGTGGCTTAAAATCCGGAGCTGGGTACCAATTTCGTCCAGCAACAACATCGGGTTTGCCATCACCGTCCACATCACCGATAGCACACCCCTCGTTGGCATCGAGTGTCAATTGGTCAATTTTCCAGTGGACGGTTTTCAACGGATTGGTTTCGTCGGCGTATGTATTGGTGACGAACACTCCTGAAAGAAGAAGTGCGATAAGAGTCTTACGATTCATTTTGATGTCCATTGGGGAGAGGTTGAGGGGGGCGTCTGCTGCCAGCTTGCGTTTTTTGCCTCACAAGCTGAAAGGTTCTATCGCGTATTCTAATCCATTGCTTGATCGATTGCATGTAGCCAAAGAGGAGCGATACTCGACCATTCAAAATCTCTTGCTCGGCTCGCGGCGTTTCTACCAAGGGACAATCGAAGCTCTGGATTCGAAAGCAGCCGGTCTAGCACCGCTGCCGTCTGTCCTTCGCTCGATATGATTAGTCCGTCAACGCCGTCGGTGATCGTTTGTCGGATGGCGGGACTGCAGTCCGTCACGGCCACCGGCAAGCCTGCCGCCATCGCTTCCAGCATCGATTGCGGAAAGCCTTCGTACTGGCTGACTAGGCAATAAGCGTTGGCAAGTCGAAGCGAATTCCAAACATCGTCGCTCCAAAGGGACCAAATCACGGAGTTGGAGACGCCGAGGTTGCGAGCAAGATCCTGCAACGTGGAGCGTTCCGCACCATCGCCCACAATATTGAGACTCCATTGATCGTGATGTGTTTGCAAACCTGCCCAAGCATACAACAAGCGATCGACCCGCTTTTCCTTCGAAAGACGCCCAACATAAACGAGCGTTTTTGGCTCGGCGGCCGCACGCTGTCGCTCACATGCAACCAAGTCGATCGCAGGCGACTTCATTGCGGACGGAATGACCACCCACTGATTGCGATGGACTAGCCGTCTGGATTGCAGGTATTCACCGACTTGGCTGGTTTGAACAACACATGCGTGACACTTGGGATAAGTGTACCGCCGCATGCCTTCCCAAAATCGACTGAGCCGTTGATGCCGTGGGTCGCTTCGTTCTGAAATGATAACGGGAATTTTTCGAGGGCAAGCGGCGAGAGCGAGGATATTGTTGGAATCGCAAAAGCTGATGACGAGTTGCGGTTTCCAAGTTGATATGTGTTGACGCAAAGCACGAATCCGGTTGAGGTTGGCTAAAACGCCACGAACCAAGCCTCCGTTGGTTGCCGTTAATCCGAGTCCAATTCGCTCGACGGTTGGATCGAGTGGGTAGTTGTCGTTTCCTGCATGGTCGAGAGTGACCAGAGCCGTTTCGGAACGGCCCGCAAGTTCATTGGCAAGATAGCTCAATTGTCGTTCTGAGCCTCCTCCTCGCATCGAATGAATAAAGAGCATGATGCGTTTGGGTACAACGCCCATTAGAATTTCGTTAGACTGCTGCTCTTTCAACGGGTCGACCGCCATCCTGAAGGTTGTTTTCGGATATTCTGAACGTTGTTTTCGAGGTGCAGCGAGAGCCGCCCTGTGTATTTCCAACGGATCCGGTGAATTCCCAACGGATTCGGTGAATTCCCAAGTGGGTTTACGAAGCCTCCGCGTTCAAGTCCGATTCTAGCTTAAAAATCATCGCAGCACTCTCCCGAAAGAACGAGATGACGAGACCGCCCAAAGATCCCGACCATGCCAAAGATCCTGACCAAGTCCGCATCGTTTTCGTCGGTGATGTTGTTGGCAAGCCGGGGATGTCGATTTTGTGTGACTCCATGGGTTGGCTTCGCGAAGTGCTGAAGGCGGACCTCGTTATCGTGAATGCCGAGAACGCGGCGGATGGGGCTGGTTTAACCAACGCGCAATACAAAAAACTGATCGAGTCGGGTGTAGATGCCATTACGCTCGGAGATCACATCTATCGCAAGAAAGAGATCTCGACGACGTTGGTGTCCGCTGCCAATATCGTGAAACCGGCGAACTTTCCAGCAGCGGCACCTGGCCGCGATCATTGCATTGTCCAAACGGCAAGCGGCATACCTGTTGCCGTCATCAGTCTTTTGGGACGCGTTTTTATGCGGCCTGTCGACTGTCCATTTGCCGCCGTATCTCGTGTTCTTGAGGGCTTGCCCGAGGACGTGCGAATCCGTGTTTGCGATATGCATGCCGAAGCAACCAGCGACAAACAAGCCATGGGGCGTTTTCTCGATGGCAAGGTGACGGCGGTACTCGGAACGCATACGCACGTGCCGACCGCCGACGAGCAAATTTTGGCAGGTGGGACTGCCTTTCAATGCGATGTTGGAATGACGGGCCCGTACGAGAGCATTCTTGGACGAGCCATTGAGCCCGTTCTCAACACAACGCTTTCGTTCGACCCTAATTCATTCCACGTTGCAACCGGAGATATCCGACTGTCGGGAACGTGGTTCGATGCGGTTCCGGCGACGGGCAAAGCGGTTCGAATTGAACGATTGCAACTCCGAGAAGACGAGTTAAAAAGCTGGCGATCGACCCGCTCTGGCCGAGAGTGACCTTGCCATTTCAACACGGCTTCAAATTCCTTGATTTGATCGGCCGTAGTACAGGCTGCCAGCCTGGTTCGACATGCAAAATACAGGCTGGCAGCCTGTACTACGTCTGCTGAGTTACCGATTGTTTATTGCACCGATGGTTCGTCAAGCAACGTGCTTACGATTGCTTCCAAGACGATCAGCGGCTTGTATCCCACTTCTTTCAATCGCACCTTGCCCGTTCGATCGATGAAAATCGTCGTCGGGAATCCCTGGAAATTACGAACCTTTTTTCGAGTTTCGTCATCGCCGATGACGCACGTATAAGGCATGTTGTTTTCGGTCATGAATTGCTTGATCAATGCCACGGCTTGGCTGGGGTCTCCGTTTTCATAGTTGATGCCGATGATTTCAAGGCCCTTGTCTTTGTACTTGTTGTGCAATTCCACAAAGTGAGGAATTTCCATCCTGCATGGAGGACACCAAGTACCCCAAATATCGACGATTACAACCTTGCCTTTCAAATCGGCTAGTCGCGTGAGATTGCCGTCCAAGTCGGGCAGTTCGAAGTCGAAATCAAACGGCTTGTGGTTTGCCAACGTGACGCGAGCGTTCTTTTTCTCATTTGCCAACTCCTCCAATTGTTTTTCCTCAATTCGGGCTTGCAAACCTTGGAAGGAATCGAGTCCGCGAATGGCAACTAGGTCCGTGTCCTCATTGAGAAATTTTAGATCATTGAAACCGAGTTCGATGGCCTCACCGATCGACTTAACCGCTTCGTCGGTCTTGCCGCTTTTCGAAAGAACGCAGCCTTCGTTGTACATCGCGTTTCCGAGGATCTCTTTCTCCTGTGGCGTCAGCGAACCTAATGCCATAAGTTGGCGGCCAAATTGGGCGGACTCTAAAAACAAGGGAGCGCTCTTGTCGTCATTTTGTGCCGCGTTCGACTGTATGGCTAGATCGTGTCCCATTTGCACCAAACGGATCAGCGTGCTTCGGTTTGTTTTATCCAAACTTTCGGCAGTCTTGAGCGTTGCATAGGCGTCCTTGAAGTCACCTGACTGAGCCTGCGATTGAGCCTTGTTGATCAATTCCGCGACCTTCGGAGCGTTGGAGGACGGTGTGGTCGACGTGTTGCACCCAGCCAAAAAAATTGTAATCGTCGCGAGGAGCGTGCATCGAATTCGCATTATTGATGGACTTTGATTGTGGAAAGAAGGCAAAGGAGCTTAGGGGGGCAGAACGTTGCGGGCGCCGCGTAGAGCGTTGGGGCGGCGATTAGACCTTGATTGGAGCACGTTGGCAGTCCGGCGGCAAGAAGCGGCAACTCGGGATCATTGCGATTTGTGGGTAAACGTAGTACAGGCTGCCAGCCTGGTTATCTCATCCTGCCGCTCGCCTAAGTGATTTCATTTGTTGCGGTCTCGATCAGGAACGCCCCTGAATGCTTTGAATCGTCGGGAAACAGGGGAAAAACAGGATTCGGTTTGGGTGGTTTCGGTGTTTTGACAGCGGATCTGAGAGGGAGTAACGTTTTGGATGGCTTGCAAGCAACAGGCTTGCCGATAGAATCTTGGGGGTCAGAAAGAATAGAGAATAACGGGGACGGCAAAAACCCTGTATTTTCATTGATGGCGAAGTAGCTCAGTTGGTTAGAGCAACGGCTTCATAAGCCGTGGGTCGCTGGTTCAAGTCCAGTCTTCGCTATTGTTTTTCTATGTGCACGACAACCGACACGACACCCAATCTGTAAGGATTGGGCAACTAATCCCTCCCTCGATGTTACCGTGGGGAATGACGTTCGCAGGCTAAGAACGTTTCTAAGTTGGTGTTCGGACTCCAATTTGATAGCGATATTTCGTTGGGGAAATGAGTTTGGTGTCGTGATATCAAAACAAGCCGGAGTAGCCAGGGCGAATTCTGGACGATCCCTTCTAAATCCGGAGGTGCTCCGAATGGTAGTTGGTTCGGCTGGTTTAGGCTTGTGATAGGAGCTCTTAGAATCTCATCGACTCGCTTCACGCTCAGTTGAAGACATTGAGGAAGCTGGGACGGGTGAGTCAATCGATCGTCGTATGAACTTGCAAATGCGTCAACCAGTTGACACACACTGCGTGTATCTCGGCAGGGATTGAGTCTTGATGCACGGTTGTACTCCCGCGGCATGAACACTGATTGCATTGCCAAATCCCTTCGAGCCTTCCATTCGCTCCTTTCCAAACTTCGATATTGCAGGAGTGCTTCGCGTTTGAACGAGTAGTACTGCTTACTAGCAATTTCTCTGGTTTTCTTTTCCTGGTCAATTCTTTTTGGGTTACATGACGGCGTGGCACAGTCCAATTTTTGGACTTTTTGTTTCGAGCGTCAAATCGGGATGGAAATCGGTCGTCCAAGAAAGCGATTCATTTATACGGGAGCTGATATGTAGTATGTCCCCCCCATACGAATGGGACAAAAACAGCAATACTTGGTATGTTGGACACCTTGGATATGGAGCCAATACCGGATCGTTCGGTATTGTCCCGGCCGCATGCCTTTCCTTGGCACCTGATTTCCCTATTCAGACGACCTGCGATGCGTCCGCATCAAGGAGCCAAACATGCGAACTACCGACGACCTGATGATGCAGCCAATAGATGTGCAGACGCAGCATGAGCGATGCTAGGGGCTCCTAGCGCCATGCTGGCGGTTACGAAAACGCTAAAGGCAAACAACATGCTAGGTCGCATGATGTCATTTTGCAGACTCTTGATATGGACAAGATGCAATACTTCCAATGAAGTGTCCGAAATCAACATAGACCGACAACTTCGGCTAATATGTAATTCATTCAGGGGTTCGCTGACTTGTGTTTAGTCTCCCCCTTGTTGATCGCAATCGTTCCCCAACACAATTGAAGGCGATTCAATGCCTGAAGGCCAACTGACATTACCGTTGAACGAACGCGTCGCAACAGCGGCTCACAAACTAGCGCTCCGATTCACCGAGGACGCAGAATTGCCATCTCGCTTTCGACGACAAACCGACTCTTCTGTTAAGCCACGTAAGGTCAAAGAAGACTCCGATATTGAAATACGCTTTCGAGCCAATGTTGATTCCTGGGCGCGCCTCATTGAAACGATGATCTCCAAGACAGATCAAGCTCAGGCTTGGCGATTCATTCATTTGCGCCCCCAAATCGACGGGGCGATCACGAAGCTTACGCAGAACAAAGACTTTTGTGATTTCATCGATTATTTAATCCTTCGACGAGATACGGAACTATGTGAATCGGATGAACTCGGTGGGCTAGCATTGCTTTCCGTCGCATTTCAGAGGGAAATCGAGAAACGAATTCGGTAATCCAGATTGTGACCAGCGACATGCTTAAAGATAAAATTGCAGTGCTTGATGTTGAAACAACGGGATTGTGCCCATGGCGACACGATCGCATCGTAGAGATAGGCATCGTTGTTATGGATGCTGACGGAACAATTGAAGCGGAATACGAGACGCTCGTAAATCCAACTCGTGATATCGGCCCATCTTGTATTCACCAGATTTGCTCCGCAGACGTATTGCGTGCTCCGACCTTTGCAGATGTAGCGGGGGATGTCCTGGAAATATTGTCAGCCTGCACGGTCATCGCAGGGCATAATGTCAGCTTCGACAAGAATTTCTTGGTGAAAGAGTACGACCGACTAGATGCTACACTACCAGACGTCCCGTTACTGTGCACCTGCCGCCTGTTTGGCCGCGCAAGTCTTCAGTCTTGCTGCGACGAACTAGGCCTTTCATTCAACGGCATGCCTCATCGAGCACTTGTGGATGCCCTACTTACCTCGCGTATTGTTGCATTGCTCTGTTCTGGTGACCCGTCATTGATTGACACACACAGGTTGTCCAACGTTTCATGGCCGAGAGTGTCCCCGCTGAGGACTCCCTGCTTTACAAGAGTGCATGCAGAACTATCTTCAACCGCGCCGCCCAAATTTCTTCAACGACTTTCTTCATCAATTCATCACGACACGGAAGCTGAGACTCCAAATGTCTTGGCCTACATGGTACTCATTGATCGCATCTTAGACGACCGTGTAATCGACCAGAGTGAGGAGGATGTGCTTGTAGACGCCGTTACGAATTGGGGGCTGTCGTCCGCTCAACTGTCCGCAGCGCATACCAACTACCTTCACAATCTGGCTGCCTCTGCTCTCGCGGACGGATTTGTTTCCGATACGGAACGCCGCGACCTTCATGTAGTGGCGAGACTACTAGGGCAAAATGAATCAACACTTGATAGCATTTTGGAATCGGCGGCTTCGCAATTGTCGACTGCCCGACGTGTGTCAAAGAATTTGGGTGTTGACACTGACTTTGTCGGTAAATCGGTGTGTTTTACCGGACAACTGAGTGCGTCAATAGGCGGCCAGCCCATCTCTCGCGACCTCGCGGAAACGCTTGCAAAGGATGCTGGGCTCAGTATTGTAAGTAACGTCACCAAGAAACTTGACCTGCTCGTCGTTGCTGACCCAAACACACAATCAGGCAAGGCGAAAAAAGCTAGGGATTACGGCACACGAATTCTTTCGGATGCAGTATTTTGGCGTATGGCCGGAATTGCGGTGGACTGATCGCAAACGACGCGTCGCGTACGGAGCCGAAGACGCGTAATAATGCGATGATCTTGGCTGCCGCCATCCCACTATTGATACGAAGCGATCCATCGATTGTTTTATGATCGGCAAATCTGTAAACAAGATTCCATCTCTCGTTGGCAACTTATGAGGATCGATAAAAGATGAACTCGGAAGATTTGGATAGACTCAAGCTCGGCGCAACTGTCTGGAACAAATGGAGAGAAGAAAATCAGTTTGAAACTATCGATTTGTCAAAGGCCAATCTCGAGGGATTCATTTTTGATGGATTTGATTTGCGATTGATTTATCTTGCTGACTCAAAATTGCGAGAAGCGAGCTTCGTAAGGGCTAACTTGGCCGGAGCGATATTCCGAGGGGCAGATCTTCGCAATGCTAACTTTCAAAAGGCATCGCTGCAAAAGTCAGATTTTGTCGATGCAAATCTTCAACGCGCGAACTTCAAGTTTGTTGGTATGGAAGGAGCAAATCTAACTGGTGCGAATTGCAACGGGGCTAGTTTCACTTGCTCTAGTTTAGTCGAGGTCGAGTTTGTTTCTGCGAATTGCCAAGATGCATCATTTGACTTATCGAATTTAGGAAACGCTATATTTTCTAACGCTGATCTTCGTTCTGCTTGCTTTGAAGGCGCCGAGCTGTCGCATGCAAAATTCAAAGATGCGAAGATGGGACCGACGAATCTACATCGAATCTCATTTTCGAACGACCATCAACCATTACATGATTTCACGGAAACAATTAAGTGCGATTACTGGCTAACTTGGGGGCAATTGCGATTGATCGGGAACCTCCCATTGTTTTCCGCATCTTATACGACCCTTGGATTCAGCATTGCTTACATCAATTGCGTCGACGCGATTAACCGAAGCAAGGCAATCGAATTTCTGAATTATCCCATTGGAGTACCGCATCGAATTTCATTGATCCTAATCGCCTCGATTTTATTGGCGATTGGATCAACTCTTTACGCAAGTTTTTGCCCAAATCGAGTTCAAGAGTTTGCAGAGACTCAGTGGGTTGAGGAGTTTGGCCATTCTCGACTGCAATACTTCTCAGATTCATGGAGTCGAAAGCGATGGCTCTACGCGACATTCGCGTTCACAGTGATTGGAGGAATGGTATCGATCCTACTGTTCATGGAGTTCCTGTTCTACGCGATACGTTACCTACTGTTTCCGATCAGTTAGAACCAACACTCTTGCTGCTTTCTAAATAACCCACTCAACTCTGATGACGCTGCGGTGGTAGCCCAACACCTTTCCCAATGGCCATAGCCTACGTCAGGCCGCAAAGATTGGCGATTGCCGATTCAGCAGCGTCGATTTTATTTTTGAGCTCGTCGGTTTCGGGAAATGTCAACCTCCGAATTCTGGCTTGCAGAGCGTGAAGGTAGAGAAACATTAGAAACACCTTACTATATCCAGGTTCTTCGCTTCCCCAACTTTATTGTCCAGATGGTCCATAATGGTCCTCTATTTCTGGTTCTTCGCCAATTTTAGTGGGTAGTTTTGAAAACGCCGTGGATTCGGTATCCTTTTGGGATGAACGAACTAACCACAGAACATTATCGTGCATTACTGGGTCTTAATATCAATCGCAACTAAGAATCAGCCATTTTCGCAGGTTGGCTGGGGTGGTTGCGATTCTTTGATCGCAACTATCAGTCTTTCTGATTAGAGTTGGACACTCGATTCCAATTTCAAAAGACGCCTCGCTGTAGATCTTCAACCTTCTACAACGAGACTTGACTCACGGGACTTACACTCCCG
>JAIPFP010000108.1 GCA_021736575.1 Pirellula sp.
AGCAAACATTGGAAACGCCATCGCAAGAATCAAACAGATCCCACGAGTTGTAGCGAGTGCGCGCGAGTCCTTGAGCAGGCCGCCAAAGCCGATTCTCGAAACAAGTATTTTGCAAAACCGAGGTGCCATTGGTTTTTATGAAAAAGGGATCTTCGAACTCGCTGGCACGACTCCGCAGATCGAGCAACTGAAACTTGCATCTTCCATCGCGGTGACGGAGTTGAAAAAGCATCAAGCGTTTTTAGAACAGGACTTGCTCCCCACCGCAAAAAACAATTGGCGGCTGGGGAAGGAAAAGTTCTCGAGGAAGATAGAGATGGTTTTGGACGTAGGGTGGGATGCAGACCGCGTTTTAGCGGAAGCAGAACAAGAGTTTGTTCGAGTGCAGAGGGATATGTACGTGGTAGCAAGGCAGCTTTGGAGCCGCTATTTTCCCAATTTGCCTTTGCCTGCAGATGACGACCAGGGGCGGCGGGCGACCATTGCAAAGGTGACTCAAGCAGTTGGCCTGGAGCATGGCAAGCCCGAGACACTCATCCTCGACGCTCGCGCGACCGTAAGCAGCATTCAGAGTTTCATCCAAGACAAAGATATTCTTCGCTTGCCCGAACTAGACCGATGCCAAGTGATTGAGATGCCCGAATTTCGTCGCGGCAATTCGTTAGCCTATCTTGATTCCGCTTTACCTCTTGATCCGAAAGGCTCAAGCTTTTACGCAGTCAGTCCGCCGCCGTCGATTTGGGGCGAGGAAAAGGTTCGCAGTTTCTTGGAGGAATACAATCGCCACATGCTCCAGATACTTACGATCCACGAAGCATACCCAGGACACTATGTACAGCTCGAATATTCGAATCGATGCCCATCGCTGATTCGTCGGGTTCTTCAATCGGGCGTGTTTATCGAAGGCTGGGCTGTGTACACCGAGCAGATGATGCTGGATCAGGGATATGGAAATGGCGAGTTGGCACTTCGACTCAATCAGTTGAAGTTCTACTTGCGAGCGGTTGCCAACGCGATTCTAGATCACAAAATGCACTGTACCGAAATCACCGACGATCAGGCTCTCACGTTTCTTGTGAACGAAGCCTACCAATCCGAGGGAGAGGCGAGACTCAAGATAGTTCGGGCAAAGCAGAGTTCTACTCAACTGAGTACGTACTTCGTCGGTCGGATGGCTCACTATCGATTGAGGCAAGAGATTCAGCGCGAATTGGGCGATCAATTCGACCTCGGTCGTTTTCATGAAGCGGTTCTCGACCACGGTTCGGTTCCCGTCAAGTTTTTGCCAGACTTGGTGAGAAAACGACTGGCACAAGCGCGTTAAGGAGCAGACGCCCATTAAAAAACCAATGAAACGAGCAGCCGATGCCCTGCCGCACGAAGCAGCCCTTTTTCGGCTTCCGAATCGTATTCATGTCCTTGTCTGGATCGTGTTGCTGGGATTATCACTGGCTCTACTTGGTCTGTCGAAGAATTACGCGGAACGGAATGTTTGGGGCAATTGGAAAGAAAGCAACAATCTAAGGAATTCCCAGTACTCTGAGCGCATACGAATCGAGAGTTTATTTCGGACTCAAGCCAATGCATGGTCGAATCTGTCGTATGTGATTGTTGGATTCTACTGTATCGCTTTTGGGTGGAGAGACTTCAGCACGAGGCAAAGCGGCACCGTCAACTACCTAACTCGGACTCCAGCCATGAGTCTGTTGTTCGGAGTCGCCTGTTGCCTACTTGGATTCAGCAGTGGTTTTTTTCATGCATCTCTTACTCGACTAGGTCAACAACTGGACGTAGCGTCCATGTACGGACCGCTATTGGTCCTCATTGCAATAAGTCTGGGCAGTTGGGTACCCAAGCTGAAACTATTCAAGGGCAGGTTTATTATTTCGTCATGGGTGTTTTTTGCGGTCATCATCGTTGTCGCTGAGGTGCTTTTCTATCGATACAAATGGTCGATGTCTTCGACCGTTGTGATGATCACACTGCTGCAGTTGATAGTTGGCCTCACTCTCTTGGATTTTCTGCGTCCGATTCAAAAGAAATCGATCATTTGCCTCATTGGCGCTGTGTTAACGCTTGTCGCTGGGGTTACCTGTCGACAGCTCGATGTTGCAGGACGATTCTCGGGGCCGGACACATGGCTACAGGGGCACAGCCTTTGGCACGTACTAACTGCAGCCTCCTTGGGCTTCATGTACCTATATCATCGAGCAAAGCAGGAAGTCCCGTAGCACAGGCTGCTAGCCTGTGCTTTTTAGCACTATTACAGGCTGGCAGCCTGTGCTACGAGTACGCGTAGCCTACTCCCAATCGGATAGTAAATCGTCGATCGCAAGTGCGACCGCAAAGTCTCTATCCTTATTCTTACCCTCCTCCAAGGCTGGCAACGTGGCCGACCAGTCCAAATCATCTACCACAAGAGATGGCCCCATATCCGGAGCGACTCGCGCCAAATATTGGTCGAGTGATTGGATCTTGCGAGTGGCAATCGATTGCTGCGAAGACGATTGCGAAGCGGCTTCTTGCATGTGTCCAGACACGATTCCTGGTGCCGCTAGGCTCGACGCAGAGATCCAGTCGCTTGAACCAAAGCCCTCGCCCTCTGCACCACCGCCCGTCGAGTTGGAGTTGATGTAATTGATGACCGTTAGCACATCGAGAGGTCCGACACTTCCGTCCCCATCGACATCCAGATACGGAGGAATCGGAAGCGTCGCAGGGAACGGCAACCTGCCACCACCATTGAAATTGAGGTAGTTCACAAGTTGAAGCACATCAATAGGAGAAACAAACCCGTCCCCGTTTACATCCAATCGGTTGGAAGCATTTTGATACGGATTGGCTGTAAGTCGTACGCTGTAATCTTCGACTTCGCCGTCTGGAGCTAGCCCCGTCGGCAACAAATTGTCAGTAGAACTAAGTCGAACACGCATCCAAACCGGTGCATCGGTCTTGGAACCGGCGGGCACTGGGAAGCTGATTGTATTGTCGCCGTTGGCGATCCGGCCCGTTACGTTGATCTTCTCGGACGGTTCCCAAACACCGTTTCCGTTAAAATCAACCCAAGCACTAAGGAACGCAAGCCTGGAGAGCGTCACACCTTGAACATTCACAACGATGGAACCGGTGAACGCGGACGTCATCGCCTGGACGGTAACGCCATCATCCACATCGAGGTCGGTCAACCTTGCATCTGGATCAGACGTAACAGTTGGCCCCATCGAGAATCCCTGAACGATCGTGTGACGTGCGCCGTCGCTCGATTTCTTCGAAGCATAAAGCGGATCGGCTGCGTCACCATAGTCCAATCCTTCACCCAAGAAGATATTGACAAGCGTCTGGCCATTGATTTCGGTTGCTCGCATAGCGTTGCCAGCGAGGTCTCGAATTCCCGTAACCGGTGTTGCACCGACTCCGGCGACGCCGAGGGCACCCTCAACCAGGATTCGCCCTGCGAGTTGTGTCACCTGTACATTGGGCAGATTTTGGGCTGCAATCTGGTTGACGAGCAGTGTTGCTGCTTGAGTTCTAGTCAAAACTTGTGTGAGATCGATAGGGACTGGAATCGTTGGGCCTTGCCCAGCAACTCCCACCACCACGAGCGCTGTATTCGTGGCTTGAATTCGCAGATCGAGCTGCGATCCGACGAAGATTAGCCCACCGGGAGAGGACGTTGCTGTCAGCCCCAAGTTTGCTCCGTTGATCGCACTAACAATTCCAGCGGCCAAGCCACTAGTTGAAGCCGTATTCAACGGAACCCGAACATTGTTCGTCACCACTGTGCCATCGCTGTCCAACTCGAAAACAACGATCTTATTGCCGCGTTGAATCGTAAAGGTTTGCCCATCGTTGACACCGGAAGGAAGTCCATCGACTGTCGGAATTTGCAAACCGTAGCCTGGAGTTGTCCCAGACTGTCCCTTGGCAACGATGCGGCTGTCCTCTGGCAAAAACTTCACCAGACTATTTCCAATGATTTGGAATTCATCGCCACCGATGGTTTTAACCGAAAAACTACTGCCAAGTATTGTGCCGCGAATGGCGGTAACAATATTCTCGGCTAAGACTTGCGGCGGATCCTGGGAATTGATCAGGACTTGCACGTTGCCTGGTCGAACGATTGCATTGTTGTCGAACTCAAATGTCACGCGACGGAACCCATCGTCGATTCGAAAAATGGCTCCGTCTGTTGCCGTTGTGGTAAACCCATCCGGGGAGGACGGAACTCGCATTCGCAAACCAGTATCGAGTTCGAAACGGGTATTCGCACCCGACGAATCTAGGATCGTGTAAATCGTTCCATCGACAATGTTCTTTGGATCGACAAGTTCAATTGCCGACTCATTCGTGTTGATGAACCGGATCTGATAGACCGACTCAGTCTCCCAAACACCGGCCAGAGGTGTGAGTCGAACAATATTGCTGGTTGAGTCAAAACCAAAGCGGTAATCAAAACCTTCGACCAGTATTTGTCCATTCTTGTAAAGCAAGACGGCATTTGAGGTTACCGATTTTTGGTTGACTCCCGTCCCTTGCGATAGGTTTCCGATACTCGATGTATCTAAAATCTGGATATCGAAGTGGCTTAAGGTGGAATTTACCAATTCGATGGTTCCGACCGCTGGATTGGAATCCGCCCCTAAAATGTCGTTGTCAAAAGGATTGAGAGTAACGGCCGATGGACCGACGAAGTCCGATCGGTCGGAAGCCCCACGCTCCTTGAAAATCCCTTCGCCGAGCCCTGGAGGAGTCTGAACGTTCGGATCATCGATTCTAAGCATACCGTTGATGTCGGTTGACGGTGCGATGATCGGTGACGCCGCAAGTCCCAAGGGTTGTTTGACGGCAAGCAGTGCTGCTCGGTCCGTCAGCGAATCGATGGATGAATCGATGGCTGGGGAGCCGGGCACAGGGTATAGGTTACCGGCGGCAGGGTCGGTAAAGAGTGGTATACCGACTTGAGCCGTAATCGCGAATTGGCCAGGGACAGCCGATCCAGATACATTTTGGGAATTGCCTTGATAAAGCGTCGCTCCGATCACTGTCGATGTGCTGGTTGGAGCGACAGAAATCCCATTGCTATGGTTAGCAATAATATTGTTGAGAAGTGTCGGGCTTGCATGTGCGCCGACATTGATTCCAGTCCCACTTGGGGTGTAGATCAGCCCGGGTCGACTCGAAAGTGCCCCGACCGCATCGATGTCCGCCCCAACCGAATCGCCGCTGGTGTCCCCATCGTTTGCAACATCGGTCAATCGAACAAAGTACAGTTGGCTCAACGAGTTGAATCCAAATGCATCCAAGTCGATAAATCGATTGTTGAACGAAGCTGTCCCAACCGACGTGTAGCTGATGTTATCGGAACTCACCTCGACTCGAACGAGTTCGGGGGAACCGACCTCGTAGATGGCAAGATCCGAACGGGCGTCATCAGAGCCAGTGAGAATGTTGTTCGTAAACTGAACTACAAGTACCCCACCCTTGCCGAGCGATACGACCCCTTGACCGGCAGTCGGTTCGCCGATGCCTGTGTAATTTTGCGGGCCAATGGCATTTCCAGGAATTTGCAATCCTGCAATCGGCACAGGGCCGCCGCCAGCCGTCGGGGCATATCGTACAACCGTGTCCGCAAAGGATATGAGACCGAGCTCATAGAAGTCACCGCCAAAGGTCGCAGCAGGGGAAACATTAACCGTTGCTACCGTTCCGCCGAGAATCGTATTGTTGATAACGCGAGCAAATGGCACAGGTGCATCCAACACGGTGCCTTGTGCCGTGTCTCCCACGATGTTGATACCGCCCGCCAGGTTGCCGAACAATTCGTTGTTCATGACGACTGCACCAGGTATGAGTCGTTGGTTGTTCAACGTAATTGTGTTTTGAACTGAGCCGGGGTTCGGTGCGTTCGAACCAGGGGTCCGTGGATCCGCTTGCAACGTAATTCCAAAACCGAGCGAGTTCGAAATACGCGAATTTTCGATGATCACTTGACCTTGCTCACGCTGCGTATTTCGATCTCCGTCGAGTACGACCGAGCTCAAGACTCCCACCGAACTTGGCAGTGTTGCGGTCACAGTTCCGATCAGGGAAATTTCATCTGTGTTTTGTCCAGTGACACTTCCGTCCGTCGAAATCGCAGCGATTCGCAAGATGCTCTGAATCGTGTTTCCGTTGATAATGTCACGCACCCGCGAGGCGATCACTTTGCTCGATTCGTTGAGGGCACTACTGTACGGAACAGGTAGGTTGCCCGGACGAACTCCCCGTGCTGGCGAGTTAGGCAATAACGACTGATCATCAAACTCCAACGTGACAACGTTCAACCCATCGCTCAAAACGAGGGTCTGACCGTCGGAGATTTGGGATGAGCCATTGAACCGAATCGACTGCGCACGCGACTGTGCCTGATTTGGTTCAAAAGCCCGCGTAAGCAGAATGTTGGTTGACGGAATACTCGAGTTAGTACTAGGAGTCAGCGGTTGACCGTAATCCGCACCACCTCGAATCTCGAATTGATAGGGACCGACCAAAATGGAACTTCCGGTCGTTGTTCGCGTAACAAACGTCGGGTCGGGACGTGCACCCGTTATCGATTGCCCTCGTTCGGAGAGACCGATAATAAAATCATCGAGGTACAGACCTTCAAAGGCATTGTTCCGAGCTCGTGTCGCACCAGGCAATCCTGCTACGCCATTCTCAGAGAAGCTGTCTTCGAGTCGTGGCGTTGAAACGGTGAATGGACCTGGGTTCGAGACAGTGAGCCCTGTGACATCGATGTATCGATCCCGGGCATTGAACGTGGAGTACGAATCGAGTCCACCCGCGAGCGCTTTTTCCATGGCCTCAGAGACGCTCTGAGCAACCTGTTGTTCGGTCATGGTCGCTGTGATGTACACAGGTACGTTGGACGAGTTGTTCAATCCAGAACTTCCCGTCAACGTAAAGGGTGAGTTGGCCGGCACTGTCACGGATTGCGCGCCATCGATCGTGACCCGGTTGTCGACCACTGAGAAATTGAGACGTGGCGTCACGTCGACGGTCAATTCGTATTTGTCTTGAGTTCCTCCGCTCGTGCCACTATTGAAAACATTCGGGTTGTAGCGAGTGTTAGCAGAACCTGAGACACCCAAGTAATAGCGGCCTGAATTACCGACCGTAAAACTAATTCTTGAGTTGAGAGCCCCGCCGAAATCGTTGTTCGCGGCGATTTCTTTGCCACTGGCATCAAACAATCTCAAATAGGGATCCAACAGTGAACCACCGAGAAGTGCGATAGCTGGCGATGTGACCGAAGCGGTCGCAAGGATAGTCGCTCCTGCGTCAAGGTCCATTTGAAATAGATCGATGTCTCGGTCCAAAGCGGTGGGGAATGCTGGATTGTCTCCAATTTCCCCAACTCCGGATACTTGTACCGCACCGCCTGTAATTCCCAGAGCAACGGCTTGAGGAATGGTATCCGAGCCACCTGCTGGTTCCGCCAAGTTGACAGCACTGTTCGGCTTTGGGTAAACCGTTGACTGGAGTTTTTGGTACAGAAGCTGAGCGATCGTTTCGGGAGAATCGCTTGCACCAAATTGAACTACATTCCCGGCTGGCTGAACGCCCGTTCCATCCCAGAAGACAAAATTGACTCCTAACACAGCGATCGAATCGCCAGTCCTAATTCCCGCTCCGCCAGGAACGACCAAGCTAAAGCCCATTTCAATTTCGAACTGTCGCCCGCTGATCGTAAACGTCTGGCCATCCCTTAGTTCGCTACCAGCAACCGTTCTCAATTCGAAACCCTTACCGCCCGAAGTTCCATATCCCATACTGCCAGCAGTATTGAATTCGAATCGGAGGCGAACATTCTTGCTGCCCGCGAGTGAGGCAAGATCCACAACGGCTTGTCTCCATGCAACCGCAGGTGAAACCGGCGATGCTGGATTTAGAACATTGTTCGTTGTTTTCTCGACGGCTGTTTCTAGCGGATCGCGATTGTTGGTGGTCAGCAGTCGCCAAACGCCATCGTCACCTACACCGTAAACGCGGAATGAGTCGGTCATCAGGGAAACATTGGCTGCCGAGGCACCATCATCATTTTCCATGAAATAGTTGAAAAACAACGTCGGCGAATCTTGGACTGCCATGCCCGAAAGCGAGAAAGGTTGGCTCTCCAATACACCTAATGCACCACCGGGGAAGTTATAAGTGTTGGCGAGCGGCTCAGCTCCCGATCGAGCGAATGTGAGAGGATTCGTACCCGTGGTAAAGGATGCGTTCGTGCGAGGCGTAACCCGCGTATCTTCGAATCCAAAATACCAACTTGTGCCCCCTTGCGCCGCGACATCGCTCAAATCGTTTGGAACATTGATTCCATGCCCGACGTCGGCGCTGCGACGCTGTGTCTCATGCCAAAGGTTGTAATCGAGATTCGAAAACGCCAGTCCGTTCAATCCGAAGATACCGGTTGAAACCGACGACTGTCCATTGGCGAAAACGTTTTGCAATTCACCGTTGGTGTTGAAAGCATAGATCGTGCCATCAAGCGTTGTACCGAAAAGCACGTTTGCGTACTGTCCGTTCGCAACATTTCTCGGTCCTGCTGACAACCCTGTGAATTGTAGACCTCGAAGCTGGTACGATCCTGATACATACGTACTAATTCTGCCAGGACTGGCGGACGCCAAACTTCCATTCGAAACAAAATAAAGGCCGCCCGCATCGCTGACTGCATAGAGGTCGCCGTTAATGCCAGCGACACCTGTCACCGTGCCACCAGGAGCGTTGCCAACGGATCGAGAACTTCCGGTCGTGCTGTTGACCACTGCACCAACCAGGTTGACCAGATTGCCGTTCGACGCTGCGGTCACACCCGAGAAACCCGCCGACGAAATCAACTGGGCAAGTCGAGCTGCAATAGTATCGGCTGTATCGTCAGCCAAGAAATCAACTGCGATTCGGCCGCTAGAAACATTGCCATTAGACCCTACATCGGTCGCGACACCGCGAGCCACTAATGTCACAAAGGACCCTGCGATTGCTCCGCGGAAATTCACTCGATTACCATCGAATCCAACCTGAATCGACGGAGGAACCGCTTTCCTGAGAGCATCAACAAACTGGCTGTTATTCATCGACGTCTTGTAAAAGACGGGTCGAACACCTGGCGGAACGGTCGACACATCGCTCGTTTCGATTTGATAGGTGACGCCATCGATCGAGAACTGATCGCCATTATTCAAAACACGCGGTGGAACTCCGAGCGGATCGAGGCTAAGTATTAGTTCCGGTCCGGCGTTGAATTCGAAGGTGACGTTCGTGTTTGGAAGCACTCGAATGGTGACGGTGTCCCCATCCCGAACCAACGATCGTGTCGTACCCGAACGTACTTCGGTTGCTTCGGTAACCGCAATGGTGCTCGCAACAGTGCCTGGTGGGGATGCTGTCTCAATGTAACCTCGTTCCGAGATGTTCGTTCCAGCACCCAGAATGATATCAGCCGGGTCAGGGTTGCCAGCCGTCGTGATATTGAACTGGTCATTAATACCGGGTTGGCTGCTACCAAGTCCTGTATTTGGATTAAATCGATAAAGAATATTTCTGGTCTGTGAGACGCCAACACCAGGCGCGCGATTCGCAACAAGGTAGCCATTCTCGCCACCAAACGTATCCATAAACGTCAACGCTTCAACGTTTATGCCAACATTCTGAACAGTTAAAGACAGATTAGCACCGGTCAATTGCGAAGTGACAACACCAAAATTGCCATCGACGGTCGAACCAGCCGTTCCAGAATTGACGTTGATATAAGCCGCATTGGCATCGCCTGCACCGTTTTCAAGGCTTCTGAATCCCCGGATATCACCGTTGGGTCGGATGGCAATGTCTCGCAAGTCTACGCCGTTTGCTCCCACAAAATTCGTTGCTTCCCCAGTGAACGAATTCGCAAGAAAGATCTCCGTCGAGGAAAGACCTACGTCTCGACTCAGATAGAGAGGCACGTCGGCCAACGTATACTCCACACGCGACGAGGCTGGCAAGAAACTGGGCGTGATTGGTCCTGCACCTGTCGCGCTAATTCGATCGGACCCGATGCGATCTTCGACAATGTATCTGCCACTGTTAATCGGCTGAAGTCGGATTGCCGCATCGCTCGGATTGGCACTTCGACTCAGTCGATTCGCCAGCACCGTCGGGATTCGATTGCGATTGGTCAGCGCGATGAAATACTGACCAGCTGGCAATGCAACTGCCCCAATAAACGGATCCAACGACCCAGCCGAGCCACGCCCCAGATCGGTAGAATCCGCACCCTTAATCGATGTTGTCCGATCGTCCAAAACATTGCTATCTTCACCCATGTGAATCAAGCGGCCGGTCGAATCAAACACGTACAACGACAGGTCGGCGCGACCGATGCCGTCGGCATAGTCCACATCGAAGATTGTCGACAGATACTCGGCCAATGGTGTGACCAACGATTGATAATCGATCGTGAACTTATACCAATCTACTCCGATCGTTCCTAGATTCCCTGCGACGGAAATGGTACGCCTATCTGTCTGAAGGATATTTCCGAGATCTTGTGCGTTCGCAAATGTGTTGTTGCCTATCGTACCTACATCGTCTATTTCACCGATTTCTCCGACCAACGGCGAATGCCTAGGCACACCGGAGAGGGTGATGCCGTTGGATGCAAATCGAACATCGGCATAGCTGAATGACGAGCCCGGGAGTTCCTGGGCTTCGCCAAGTCGAACCTGCAACTGGTAAGAGCCACGTGACCGCCCCTTGCCAACCGATGCGGGATCGGTCAACGCAGGAGTGCTGGCTGCTTGGCCAGGAAATTGATTGCTGCTCCGCACACGAACGTGGTAAAGCGTAGCTTCGCTATCTCGTCCTGGGAGCAAGACTCGCATGCCCGCATCCTTTGGATTCGTGCTGTAGTCATCGCGAGATTCCCCTCGCGACGATTTCGTTGCTTGGATCAACGAACTCTTTCGAAGCGGATTTGCGCTGCTGCCAGACAATGTTGAATAAACGGGATTTGTCGACGGTTGCGTCTCTTCTAGATAGGAATTATCGGACAGGGCGAGAATGGTCCCATCGGCTGCAATCAACTCCACAACCGTGTCGAGACCCGTGGTGGTTCGATCGATGTCCAGCCATACTTCGGTGCGACCATTTGCCGTAAAGCTATAGACGTCCACATCGGATGGCTTGTTCAAAACGCCTTGGATTTCGAAACCGAGGCGGGCGTTTTCGTCACCGCTGGTCGCAAGCTTAGCGATCTGACCGAGGTACTGCGATGTTGCAGGTGAATCATTTACCGATGGAGCGGACGCTCTTGCCGACTCACGCTCGGACGCGATCCCAACGTTCCTATCGTTGGAATAGGTTTGCAATGCCACTCCATCCCACGCGCCAGGAGATGCTGTTCGCTGAATGGCGGTCGGCACAAGCTCCAAGAAACTGGTGATGCGAGCTGTCGTCGTGTTCGGATCCACTCGCCAAGAAAGAGCCGTTGTCACATCGGCTAAACCATTGACTTGGCCTAATACCGGATCCGCCAATGGAGGTATGTTGGTTGTATTGATGTTTCCTGGCAAACTATAGGTCGTACCAGCACCTCGAATCGACGTATCTAGGAGTGGATAACGATCGGCAGCCCAACCCGAGTACGTTGCGTTTTGCAAGTCGGTACCTTGTTGATAAACCCCGCCGTGCGAGAAACCAAATCGCTCCGCGTTGTCGATCGTGAATGCGCGGAAGTCGTCTTGTCCTGGCGTTCCAGTAACGTACAGGAAGTCATCGCTCGGGAACTGGATATCCTCGTCGAGGTAGTTGATAAAGTTCACGGCACCCAGAGGTGCATCGCTATCAAGTATCAACGTGTTGAACAACTTGGAAACGCCGTTGTCAAACCGCGATTCCACTCTCCACCGAACGGTCGCACCGTTGTTTCCAGGGAACGTGCCTTCACTGACAACAAGATCCGGCGAAACAAGAGTCGGTTGCCGAGTGATGGTGGTTGTGGATAAGTCGATAGCTCCTCCATTTGCACCGACGTCGACGAAATTGGTGAATGCAAAAATAACATCGTCATTCACGAATAGCTGGGAAGTGCCTTGAGCCGTAATTCCAGACAAACCCAGATTCAAATTACCGCCGACGCGTGGTGCCGCCGAGAAAAACCCAGGAATATTTACATTCACGTCATCGTCGATCAGTGTTCCACGGTCGACCTCAGGGCCTGTCGGAAGAACGACGGTACTTGTCGTGCCACCGATGTTATTGTTGTCTGTATCGAATGCGGACCGACCATCAATTCCAAAGCCTGCACCGACGGTATCATCTGCAAGCGATGTTAATACGACTGGGAAATTAGGTTGACCGACAATCTGAACGCTGCCTCCAATACGATTGCTGTAGTCGAGAGGTGTGCCAGTTGCCGTGATGCCAGCGAGACTCGCGCTACCACCGAATTTGACAACCAAGCTCTGTGCAGGACCGCTCTTGAGACGAAGACCACCATACGTATGAAAGTTATCCGAAACGATGTCGTTTTGAACGACGTGTACGATGCCCGTGTCATCCCAAACACTTTGAGTGGTTAGTGTCTGCCCACGAACAACCATTCCATTGATACTGTTTCGCGAAAGTCGATTACCATCGATCAATGGCCCTTGGTTTTCAACGTAATCCAATTTTCTGGCGATCAATCCGGACTGACGGCCTGGATCGTTCAGCAGATCGGGTCCGAGCGAATTCACGTCGATATTGATCGCGGCTGCGCCGTTGTCGTTGATGCGATTATTCAGAAGTACGGGTTGCGAACCTCTCACGAAAATGGCGGCGGGTCCATTTGTGCCTCGACCAACCCGCGTTGGAGACGTTGAAGTCTCGACGCCTGCTGCATTGTTTTCGACACGAGAATTTGACATTCGGAAGTCGGCTTGATGAACTTCGATGGCATTGAAGGATGCGAATCCACCTTCGACTCTTGTCGTACCACCACCGTACGAAATACGGTCGTAATCGAGCGAAGCAGAACTGCCTTGCCCAACGAAAATCCCGCCCCAATCTCCGACCAGCGGCGACTTAGTTCCTCGCGTGTTGCTTGTGTCGAACGTCCCGCCAAATCCATAGCTCGCATCGTTCAGACTCGTCATGATAATCGGAAGCCCATCCGTGCCTTCGGCGATCAACGTTCCGCCATCGCGAACTTCGATTCTTGAGCTGCGGTTCTTTAAAATGCTTCCTGCATCGATGACCAAACCGCCATCGAGTCTCGGGCGAATCTTGGTTGTGAGCGGAACGAGCGGCGAACCCGTTTGCGTTCCATTATCCGTGTAGGATGTTGCAATCGCGTTGATCTCCGTCACCAAGCGGTATGTGCCCGCACCGGTGGCATCGCTTCGATACAATCGTCGCGATACGTACGGCAGCGTTCCACTGATCGGCGGTAGGTTGTTCAATTGGATGGAGCTGTTTGCAACCACCGTCGCGGAGCTTGTCGGGATGGAAGCGAGACTCTCATTACCTGCCGCGTCCACATAGACCAAACGGTAATTGTAAGTGCCTGCAGCCAATGAACCACCTGCGATCGCCGTCAAAGTAACGATCGTCGTCGGAGGGGCTGCAATATCCACAATACCGCCGCCGGCCGTGCCAGCGATGACAAAGTTTTCGCCGATCACGTGCGGGATATCAATATCGTCAAACCGAGCCGAAACCGTAAGGGTTTCAAGCGTGTCCGCGATGCCAGTACGTGTCTTGATAAACAATCCGTTGATGGTATTGTTGATAACACGATTGCCGTAAATATCCGGTCCAACTCGGTCGTAGTCAGGTACAAAGAAGCCATTGGACTGAGAGCGTGGGTCAGCGAAATCGTCTTCCTTGAAGCTGTTCGGAGTCGCAGACATAGCCGCGTCGGAACTCAGGGTAATCAAGTTGTTTAGAATCGTGGGTCGCGCATCAATTAAATTGATTGGCGTGATGACTTGCGACACACCATCGACAACCACTTGGCCGCCCCCATAACGGATGTCCGAATGGATCACGGAATTCAGGAAGAGGCCGTTTCTTTCCTTGTCGACACGTGTTTCATCGCCACCATCGATGCGGTTGCGGAAATCGATACCGCCCCAATCACCAGCCCCAGGTGCTGGTGGAGTTCGATCTGGATTCAGCCCGATTCCAGTCGTGTCATTGATGGACGTCACAATGACCTTCGTATCGGGAATCCCCAACAATTGAAGTGTTCCTCCGCTTCGATCGACGCTCACGGTCGAGCTACCAGCACTGATACGCGAACGCCCCATTTTGATGATGGCACCAGCGTCGATCATAACCGTTACGTTCTTGGGAACGTCAAAGGATGAACCGTCAGCCAGGGCGCTACCGAATCGATTGAAACCGACTTCATACGCTCGATTCTGAGTGTTCCCGACAATCCGAACAGCTACCGTACGAATTCCAGCGGTGTCGGCTTTTGCTAATGCCCCAGCATCCTGAAGCGCTCTAGCAATCGTGTTGTAGGGAGCGGCAAGGGTTCCGTTACCGTTGGCTGCTGCCGTTTTGTCGACCCAAACCGTATAGGCGGAAGCATCAGGCGTTCCGGCAACAGGGACGGCGCGATCTGGTCTAGTCGGAACAAACCAGTAATTGAAAACCCCACCTGGCCGTCCATCGCCATCCCCATCCAACGGGGTTGGTAATCCGTTTACGTCGACGAGCGTGGATGGAGCAGGAGGCCGGAAGTCGATTCGCAATTGATACTTGCCTTCTGACTTGCCTCCGAGTCCGGAATCTTCGACGTTTGGATCGTAGGCCGTATTCCCCTTGGCACTGACACCGACGATGTAATCGCCACCGCGAGCGAAATCGAGGGAGATTCGCGGGTCATCGCTGAAGTAGTCTTCGTTGGCGGCAAGCTCCGTCCATTTTGGGGACGCAACTGTGCCTTCATTTCGATAAAGGCGGAGCGATGCATCCAGCAAGCTTGAATCGGCTTGACGTTCCGCAGCAATCTGCAATTGAAGTCGACCACCATTCGCGGGAACAGCAAATCGGTAGAGGTCAATGTCCTTGCCCTCGGGCCGAAGCACGAACTGACCGTGAATAATGTCCGCATTACCTGGGAACACTTTTTCGACGTTGGGACCGATGATCGGTGAGTTGTTTTGAACGGTGGATTGCGGAAGTTCGTCAGCGTTGCCAAGACCTAGCAATACCCCAATGCCTCGCATGAACGAACGGAACAACTCTGTCCCGAACTGATTGTCCTCTGCGGTATTGTAGTCCTGAATGTCGATAATGACTGCGGACTGTGCCGCGTTGGATGCGAGAGGGCCAGCGGCGTAGGTGAGTCCACCTGGACGGTTGGCTTCCACTGTTGTCAGGGATGTCAGTGGATTGATGGCTTGCATGTCACCGACAGCGATGGTGAAGCCCAGATTGTCGCTCTCCGTGAATCGCACTCCCAAGTAGCGCTCGTAAAGCGATACTACCTGGCGAACCATTTGTTTTTGTGTGTCCGTGATCGCGTTCAATTGAACGCTTCGGTTAGCGGTTCCGAGCTCAAGCGCAAAATTATAATTCACGACCGCGATTCCATCGGAGTCCACGCGGTTGACGTGATGTTGATAGACATTATCGCGATTGCCTAGTTCGTCGTTGGCGCCAGGGAAATCCAGCGTGTAAGGCGTTGGGTTATGGATCACGGAATTGACAATCGCGGATTTCGAACCTGGACCAGCCAGCCATGATCCGCCCAAATCGGTGGCATTGTCAAATCGACTTCCAGGATCGCTGGCAGGATTAACGACGGTTACCGGCGAGCCAGTTGGTGATTCACTGTTGCCAATCCGCAATCGCAGCGTTGAAATCGGTAATGGCTGCGACGTGATTGGATCGACAAAGGCGTCGAGGTTTCGGCTGAAGGACAACGCCACTCGATTGAGCGATGCATCATAGCTCACCGACACAGGGCGGAAAACGATATCGTCCCCGCCACCGAGTGTGTTCCGTGTGTAAACGACTTGGTAGTACTCAGGCTTGACCGCCTCAACGGGATTCAAATCGTCATTGTTGAAGTAAACATAAATTTGATTTCGGAGCTGGCTCAGCGTTCCGTTTGCGGCTCGAACAACGGGTTGCGGCACAACGGCTTGAACCGTCGTACCAAGGTCCAAATCGAACCTTACACTTTGGTTGACTCCGCCATTGAATGGCAAGCCAGCCGTATTGCGTAACGCGTACGGACCGTTACCGAGAATGTCGATCAGATAGAAATCATCCGGCAGCGTTTCGGCAAATCGAACCACAACCTCGCGATCAGAATCCCCTAATCCAACGTAGGCTGGGGTGATTGCGATATCATCACCCGAAGCCAATTGCAACGTCGTCAATGTAGGAAAGTTGGCGCCGATTCTAGCTGTTGCCGATCCACTGATAAATCGGGCCTGCACTACCTTTTGAGCTTCTACTGAGCTGTTGATCGAGTCGACCAACTCCTGTGCAGTTGTAAGATATCGCGCGTTGCTGTTCACTTCCACAAGAACCGTTTGCCCATTCACGGTCACTCGGGGCGCAAACGGGCCACCGAAGTCCCTCGATACCAACTGGACTTGAGGAGAGGTGCCAGGCCGAGTCGCAAGGAATTCGACTTGCAATGTATTGCTGCCGGAGTTGAGATTGGACGAAACACTCGCGGCATCGGCACCCTGCAACGTCAGGACTTTGTTGGCGGGAACGGTATCTGCGATGACAGTGCTTTCGACTCCGCGGAGCCGCTTCACCAACACTTTCGATGCGACTTGAGTATCTTCGGTCATCGCTCGGATAAGATCGGATGCCGTCGTCTTGTTCCCAGACTGAACGTTCACTTCGATATTAACGCGGGCCCCGTCGACGCGCAAAATCGGCCAGCTCGCGGGTTTGCCTGGAATGCTCGTGAAGCGAGACGCTTGGGTGAACACGAGCTCTAGACCGTTGCCTTGTTGGCCTGGCAAAGAAGCGCTGAAGTCGAGAACAATTTGACCGTTTGTTCCCAAGTCTGTGCTCAGATAAGCAGACTCAAAAATCCCATCGCTACCAGCCCGCTTGAATTGAATCCCGCTGAGCGTGTTCGCATCCAACGCAGAAGTGTCGTCAAATCGCAGAACAATTTCACGAGGGCTGACGTTGAGTACGGTCGCGTTAGCGCTCGAACTTCCCAGGGCTATTAACGAACCCTCGTTGGGCTGAACACCTGCCAAATGCGGACCAGCCGCCATCAGGTGCCGTGCTTCTAAAGATTCCAGCAAAGAACTACGCACAAGCAATTGCTTGCGCTTTTTATCGCGTGAATTGCGAGTGTTGCTGGGAAAGGAACCACTTCCGAAACCGACGGTGGTCATCGACGAACCTCATCACGTGCCAAAAACAAGGGCTAAAACGAAAAGCTACCAAATTAGCGAGCCGCAATTTCGAGTCTAATTCGCGCTGCTCACATTGCAACGAATCAACTCCCATTACGAACGACTTCCCTGGATGCAAGTCGTTCCAAATCCATCACTTGCCCTCAGTTCGGTTGTACAATCGTTACGGCTGTTACAATTCGAAGCATGCCTTGGAGGGGGGGAGCACCATAAAAGTTCCGCGACTATGTCTTTCGAAGAACCATCCGTCCGAATACAAATTAAGTTGTGGAGAACTGACTAGCTCTCCAGTCCGCAAACCAGGGCCATCTGACCTGCGTCTCGCTTCATAAACTGCAAAAAAACCACAGAATAACAATGTTTCAGTCGCTCCAAGAAGGCCTTCAGTCCGCATTCCAGTCCTTGCGTGGCAAAGGCAAACTCACCGAAGCCAACATGCGAGAAGGCATGGCCATGGTCGAAAAATCCATGGTCGAGGCGGACGTAAACATCGACGTGATTAGAAATTTCATGGCCGATGTGACGGCCGCAGCCGAGGGAAGACGCGTTCTTTTTTCCCTTCGACCCCACGAAGAATTAATCAAAATAGTTTACGAGGAACTCGTTTCTCTGCTTGGACCGGTCGATAATTCGATCGCCATGAAGCGCGGCGATTTGACCAGTATCATGATGTGCGGCTTGCAAGGTGCCGGAAAAACCACGACCTGCGGGAAATTAGCTCAACTGATCAAAGATCAGAAACTCAAGCCCTTTTTGATTGCCGCTGACTTGCAGCGGCCTGCCGCCATCGAGCAACTCAACGTGCTTGGCCGGCAACTAGGTGTTGGCGTTTTCAGCAAACTGGGGGCCACGGACCCCGTCGCAGTTTGCCGCGAAGGCCTCATACAGGCCAAAGCTGCCGGTGCCGACGTGGCCATCTTCGATACAGCCGGTCGATTGGCCATCGACCAAGAACTGATGGATCAGCTCAAGCTGATCGACAAACAAATTTCTCCACAGCACGTTTTCTTAGTCGTGGACGGAATGACCGGTCAGGACGCAGTCAAAAGCGCGAAGGCCTTCAATGATGCATTGTCACTCGATGGGGTCATCATGACCAAACTCGATGGCGATGCTCGGGGTGGCGCACTCCTGAGTGTCAAAGCTGTTACGCAAGTTCCAATCAAATTCATTGGTACTGGCGAACATTTGGACGCACTCGAGCCGTTTCGCCCGGAAGGCATGGCTAGCCGGATCCTGGAAATGGGGGACATCGTCGAAGTTGCTCGCGAAGCCCACAAACTCATTGATGAACGAGAGAGAAAACAGCTCGAAGAGCGGATGTCGAAAGGAATCTTCACGCTGGCTGACTTTCGGGACATGATGCAAAAACTTCGTAAACCTGGCTTGATGACCAAGATGCTGACTCTCATGCCAGGCATGGGTGATTTGTCGAAAATGATGGCTAGCACCGATAGCGACAAGGAAATGCGTCGCCTGACGGGTATCGTTGACTCGATGACTCCCGAGGAACGAAAAAACCCCAAGCTAATCGATCCATCCCGAAAAAACCGGATTGCCAAAGGTTGCGGCGTCCAACCCAACCAAGTCAGCGACCTGGTCAAACAATTCGAAATGCTCGCTCCAATGCTTCAAATGGCGACATCGGGTGGGATCGGCGACAAAATGAAAATGATGCAACAAATGCAAGGAATGATGTCAAATCCATTCAATCCCACAGGCGGGCTCAAAACCAAAGGAAGCACCGGCAAACGCCTTTCCCCTAAGGAACGTGAGAAAATGCAGAAGGATCGAGATCGACTTCTCCGCAAAAAGAAACGCGGCTAGATTCCCACAATTGGGAAAAACTGTGAATTACGTCTCCACATCCAATCCAGAAGACGTTATTATCACGTCCCCTTCAAATTAAGTTTCCACGGAGAATTAGCACAGTGTCGGTTCGTATTCGAATGAAGCGTTTGGGCAGAAAGAATCGCCCGTTTTATCGTCTTTGCGCCATCGATCAACGCAGCCCGCGAGATGGGCGAGTCCTTGAAGAACTCGGCCATTATGATCCAATGTGCAAGGAAACAGATGCTCGAGCCATTCTGAAAGGTGAGAGAATCAAGTATTGGATCAGCGTTGGTGCCCAGCCAAGCGACAATGTGACTGTTCTCATCAAAAAGTACGGTTCCGAAGGGACGCACCTGCAACAGCAATCCGAAGCCCTAAG
>JAIPFP010000109.1 GCA_021736575.1 Pirellula sp.
GTCGAGATCACGTGTCGGCACTCCTGCCAACGCCGAAAACCATCGAGCGCAAGCCAGCCACAATTCCGTGTCCGACTTGATTTGATCCATCGATGCGACAATGCGAGTTGCATTGCTAACGCTTTGAGGGTGGCTTGCTGTGAACTGCTTGGCCTCAAGAAATTTCGCGAGCACAGTCAGGATTTGCTTTGCCGAGATTTGCTTGGCGATCTCGGATGCATTCGAGTCCAAGCGATCGCGACAGAGCACTTCGAGCATTGGAAACGGGGACCAACGGTTTGGACCGCGAAAGGCAACGAACTGATACGTGTGCATCTGGTCTGATATGGGGAAACGAAAGGAAGTTTCGCGATAGTGTAGCCACTAATCGGCTACTTGAGTGACGAAACCGGTCGAAAACTCGGTTCGCCGACCTCTTTCGTTTCCGTTTTTCTGTTTTCGATTCCAGACACCAGTTGGATCACGTTTCGATTGGACGAACTTGGGGATAAGGCGATCGCCGTTGTGGGCGAAGAATCATCGGCCTCAAGTTGGATTTTTCGAGCTGTTTCCTCGCGAGTTTGACGCAATTGAGCCACTTGTTCCATAGCCTTTCGGTCTTCTGGATCGAGCAAGGTGGGATTCCATTGCGGCTTGCTATCGTAATCGTCAGGTGCCGACAAGGGCTGCGCACCGGAATAGGATCGAGGTGGCAGGATAGGTGGAATGTTGGAGGAATCCAATGCGGGAGCAGCGCCCGGTTGCAGTAAGGCACCTGCTCGCGGTCCGCCCGCTTGGAAATCGGGCATGACTTGATTGCTTACGTTATTATTGGTTGGCTTTGCTCCTGGATCGATTGCCGCCATAGGAAGTCTTTGCATGTCCAGGGGCGTCTTGGCTGCGACGCTTGCGGGATTGCTTGCCGGATTGCTTGCTGGGGAAGTTGCAGCGCTGGAACCTAAACCTGGAACGCGAACCGACTCCGGATCTGCAAGTCCTGGGGCGGCAGGGTTCATGCCGGGAGGAAAAAATTGGTTGGGCGGAAGCACTGGAGAGCCAGCGGGAGGCTGAATGTTGGGGGTGTAGGGCTGGCCACCAGATCCATAAGCTGGCTGCGATGAGCCGTTGTTCGGCGAACTTGAATAAGTTGGTGGGCCGATGGGAGTCACCGAGGTCGCGCCAGGAACATAAGGTGTTTGCATAGGCGACGCGGTCTGATTGCAGTTGCCATTCGCGCAAGCATTTCCAGCAGGTGACCAAGCTGCCGAAGGAACGACACCCGACCCAACGCTTTGATTGGACCCATTCATGGCTGGAAGGCTGGTCGCGTAGCCTGGATTCTGAACAACGGAACCGTTGTAGTTTGGCTGCGAAGGGTAGATCGGTAGGCCAGGCGATTGCGGATTGTAGTTCATCGCAGTTGTGGGCGGCGATGTTGAAGGCATGCCTAACGAAGTACCAGATGAACCCATGGGTGCGAACGCATTTGGCTGACCGTTTATAGGCATACCAACCATTGGCACATTCTGATAGGGTTGTGCAACGGGAGCATACGCGTTGCTGACAGCTAAACCGGTTGGGTTGTATCCTGGGCTGGTGATTGCAGGCCAGTTGTTGGCTTGCGATCCATAGTCGCCTTGCAACGGTCGCGGGGCGATGACCGGCACCCGTTGAGCCTGATACTGATAAGATGTGCAGGGCTGGAGGCTTGTAACCGTCGTGCCGTACCGCGGATCAAATGCGGTCACCGGTCGGTAGTAGGTCACAGGCGTCCGAGACCATTGGGTATCGTATGCTGCCGTCGGCAGATAACCCGCAACGGTTTGCGGGAAGCCTGGAGCGAGCGAAGGGGCGTTATTGGTTGGCGGCGTAGCGCCGGCATAGTTGCCATACCCAAGTGTTTGGCTTGTCGCTTGTGCCGGGAACTGGGAGGCATAGCTGGGGTATTGAGCAACATAGGAGGGGGGGCTGTAGACGGGCAGTTGACTGCCGGCATTTGCGGCATAGCTCGGTGGTACGTACCCAACGCTTGGCATAAGAGCGGTTCGCCCGTTGACTGGCACTGGCGGCCCAACTGGCACTGGCGGCCCAACCGGAACGGCTTGAGCGGGACTCCCCCAGCAGCAGGATCCGGCCCATGGGCCTGCTTGGCTGGTTTGAGCGTTGGCAGAAGCAAAGCTTGCGGTAACGCTGATCGCCAGCAGGCGTTTAGTGAATGGCTTCATGGCGGACGAATTCCTAGTTGTGGACGAGATGGCTTCACCAAACCGAGTTGCGGGGGATGGAGCTCATGACAAAGGTGCATTAATCTGATGCCATATACCTGGCAGAGGTCAACCTAAACTTGACTCTATTTTTCGTAATTGGTCATTAGAAAATCATTCCGAATCCGTTCGTATCGATCATAACCATTGCAACGAGACCCAAAATGGGCAAGCCCTCTTCACAAAAAGTTGCGATTCCTAGGCACAATCCAAAGTGGGACATCTGGTCGTATCGGATAGGCTGCCCCGTTTGGGGATGTCGCAATTGGGGCGAAATCATCTACCCCAACGGTACTCCATCCGAGGACTATTTGCAGTGGTACAGTCGCTTATTTCCAACTGTGGAGGGAAACAGCACATTTTATGCGGTGCCACCGAAAAGTACATTTGAAAAATGGCGTGACGCGTCCGCAGATACGTTTCAGTTCAGCTTCAAGTTCCCGCGGAAAATTTCGCATGAACTCAAGCTAACGCGATGCGACGACGAGTTGAAGCAATGGCTTGATTGCTTGTCTGTATTGTATGAGAGCGGACGACTCGGCCCGACGTTCCTACAGCTCGCCCCGTCATTTTCTTTTGCCCATTGCTCACAGCTTGAACTTTTCTTGAAGCAGTTGCCGTGTGAATGGCCCTGGGCTGTTGAGGTGCGACACCAAGATTGGTTTGATAACGGAGTATGCGAAGCCAGACTGGATGCTATGCTACGACAGCATAGCATTGACCGTGTGCTTTTCGACTCTCGCCCACTCAATTCAAACTCCGCCTCGGACGAAACGGAGCAAGCGTCACAAAGCAGAAAACCCAAGAGCCCGTTTCGAATTACGGTCACCGGCAAACGGCCCATGATTCGACTGATAGGACGAAACAATGCCGCCGAAGTAACGAATTATTGGGAATCGTGGGCCGAGCAGATTGCAACGTGGATATGCGATGGTTACCAACCGTGGATATTCACACATGCGCCGGACGATAAGTTCGCTCCAGGTTTGGCGAGATTGCTTCACGAGTTCGTGAGGTTGCGTCTGCCCGATTTGGCTGAGTTGCCGGGATTCAACTCGACCGATTTGGCGGGCATGAACGAAGAACCAAAAATGAGACAACTGCCGTTGTTTTGATGGCTGGCGCGGTCGTTCGATTGAAGTCTCGGGCTTGATAGCAGCGTTAGCCCGCGCAGAATGTGGTTGTCGATTTGACGATCGAGCAATCATCAGGGAACGTGTGGAAAGCCTGTATCGATAGCTGACGGTCCATTTCTTCCACGTGCATGAAGCTGACCGCTCCAAATGCAATTCGTCCGCTCGAATCAAATGAGTGCACCAGTTCATTTTCGCACTGGCTGGATTGGAGTTGATTGTGCACCATCCAAAACATGTCCGTTGAAACATGCTCTAGCTCATATTGAGCGTGATACGAGACACCGAGTTTACCTTCGATCTGCTCCACCCCTTTACCCTTGAGATTCGCTCCGACGATTCGGCGTTTTTGAGGCAATAGTTGGTGAGCTGAACAAACAACCTCAGTCATGACTACCGATCGACTATTGAACGTGACCATGTGGCCATCGCTTGTGATGTCGATTTTTGCCGAGTACTTGCTTCGCTCGATGGTGCGACTTCGATAGATACTGAATAGTTCAGGATGAATCGATCTTCCAAAAACGTAGAAAGCATGTTCGGCAACAGTCGGTCGAATCGATATCACGAGAGGTAACCTTGCTTTGTGGGATTAGAGGTTGGATGAGGGGGCGGGATTATAGTCCCAGAATTATGTCTTAACCAAGATCAACTTTGCAACTTTTTCAAATAGTTTCTTTTTCCACAAACTCTGGGCAGTGGTGTTGACATGCGCGTTGAGATCGCTTTTTGTTTGAATCTGGTATCATCGTAAGATAGACAAAACCCTACGACGAAGAACTCCAACTACGAAGATGACAAACCATGAATGTGGTGATGGCTGCGGCGGAAGCGATTCCATTTGCAAAAACCGGTGGGCTTGCGGACGTATGCGGTTCGCTACCAATCAAACTCGCGGAGCAAGGACATCGTTGCAGTCTTTTTATACCCGCATACAAACGCGCGCTTCACAGCGGTTCACCAATATGGGATACGCATGTTTCGTTTGTCGTGGATTTAGCTGGCAAGCTAATGGCCGCTCGTATCCTGAAGACCACTCTCGGAAACGGCACCGTCGATGTCTACTTGGTGGACCAACCGCTGTACTTTGACCGAGAACAACTCTACGGAGATGAACATGGTGACTTCCGCGACAACTCCGAACGATTCAGCTTTTTTGCAAGATGTGTCGTCGAATCGATAGAACGATTGCGGTTGCCCGTTGATATCATCCATTGTCACGACTGGCAAACGGGTCTGATTCCCGCATACCACAAAACCAATTTTGGAAATCTCCAATGGTATGGAAACGCGGCCTCAGTGATGACCATTCACAACATGGCATACCAAGGTCGCTTCTGGCAGTACGACATGAATCTAACGGGATTGGATTGGCAGTACTTTAATTGGCAGCAAATGGAGTTTTTTGGCGACTTGAATATGCTCAAAACAGGAATTGCATTCGCGGATGTCGTTACGACCGTCAGCCCTTCCTATGCCAAGGAAATTCAAATGCCAGCCCATGGGTGCGGACTGGACGGTGCTCTCAGAGCCAAAGGAAATCGATTATCGGGGATCGTTAACGGTGTCGACTACAATGTGTGGGATCCACGGATTGACAAAAACCTAGCGAAGAACTTCGGCCAAGAAAATTGGCGAGAAGGAAAAATCGCCTGCAAACAAGATCTACAACGCGAGTTCAGATTGCCCGACCGGGCCGACGTGCCGCTTGTCGGTCTGATCGGGCGACTCGCGGAACAAAAAGGCTGGGATCTTGTCAAACCGTTGCTCGAAGCAATCGTGGACACGGCGGACATCCAGTGGGTCATTTTGGGAAATGGTGAAACGCGTTTTGCAGACGCTCTTATGGAATTGGCGCGAAGACGTCCCGACAGAGTGGGGGTACGGTTGGAGTTTTCGGACTCATTGGCCCACAAAATCGAAGCCGGGAGCGATATGTTTCTTATGCCGAGTCGATACGAACCTTGCGGCTTGAATCAGTTGTACTCATTGCGATACGGAACAGTCCCCATAGTCCATGCTACTGGCGGCCTAATCGATACAGTCAACAACTACAGCGATGCAAGCGCTGCCGTGGGTGTTGAGAACGGGTTTTCGTTTCAGAATTACGATCTTGATTCGATCAAGCAATGTGTCCTGAGAGCCGTTGATATTTATTCGCGTGAACCTAATGTTTGGGATAAACTAGTCACGACTGGTATGTCGCAGGATTGGTCATGGACCAACAGCGCTACCGCTTACGAATCCGCGTACCGACGAGCTCGCGAGCTTGCAGCAATCGATGGTAGGCTCTAAAGAACCGGCGATTGTCATGAATGAAACTCGATACGACTGGTTGTCTGATAGATGGGTAATCTTCGCTCCCAATCGTGACGAACGCCCCAATGAGTTTGGTCCGACGAAGAAAGCTTTACCAAAAGAACATTTGGCATGCCCATTCTGTTCTGGTTCCGAGCACGAAACCCCCGAGCCAACGCTTGTTTTGCCGGAAATCGACTTCGACGAAACCTCGACGAATCGCAAGGCCGACCCAGGCAAACGGATCGCACCGGCTTGGCAAGTGAGGGTTGTTCCAAACAAATTTCCAGCGATACCTCGTTTCTCAAACGAGCATGTAAATGGCTTTCGCGAAATGTCTTCCATCGGCGAAGCATATCAAGGCGAAATGTCTGCAAACGGCACGATGCATAATCGGCAACAGCATCCACCACGCCAATCGCAGATGCTTGCAGCCGATCACTTGTTCCAAAAGCACTTGCCGAGCGGAGCCCACGAGGTCATTATTGAGTCCCCAATGCACATTGATAGTATTGCCTCGTTGCCGTCTGAGCATATCGCGATCATCTTCGAAGCGTACCGACGACGCCTGAATCATTGGCGATCCCAACGCGATCTGAAATACGCGTTGATATTCAAGAACTATGGAGCGGATGCTGGCGCGTCTCTGTATCATTCCCACAGCCAGCTTATCAGCCTGGACTTTGTCCCGTGCGACATCGAGCGGACAAACGACCGATTGGCTTTGTACCATCAACGATTTGGGAGCTGCTATATTTGTCATCTTGTGGCGGAGGAGGACGAACGCCAAGAACGGATTTTGTATTCTTCCGAGAATTTCGTTGCGATGTGCCCGTTTGCGTCTCGGTTTCCTTACAGCTTCTCTGTTATTCCTCGAATGCACCGAAGCCGATTTGAGGAGATTGGACAGAGCGAACTTCGTGAACTCTCCTTGGCCGTGAAAGCAACACTCTCCGCCTTGGAATCGGCGCACCCATCCGCAGCGTATAACTTCGTTTTGCAAACGAGTCCGTTCCAAGGTGGAAATGAGGAGTCCTTTCACTGGCGATTGCGAGTCATTCCAAGGCTGAGCAAGATTGCAGGATTCGAATGGGGTTCCGATTGCTTTATCAATACAGTCACTCCAGAGTACGCAGCCAGTGTGCTTCGCGATCATTTGGAATGAAGCCATGAAGTGGGACTGGTCTATTGATGGATGGATCATCGTGGCGGGTGCCCTGTGTGCGATCGCTGCGTCGTTGCTTGGGAACTTTCTAGTTCTTCGACGTCTTAGTCTGATGGGAGATGCGATCAGCCATTCGGTTTTGCCGGGGATTGCAGCCGCTTTTCTTTTCACGGGTCATCGCGGTTCTTGGGTGGTTTTGATGGGCGCCGCTGTCATGGGACTCGTCACCGTGTGGCTTACGGAATTCGTTCGCAAGGTTGGCAAAGTCGAGGAGAGCGCGTCGATCGGCGTTGTCTTTACATCGTTGTTCGCTGTCGGCTTAGTGATGATGGTTCGGGGAGGAGACAAGACCGATTTGGACCCTTCATGTGTTCTCTACGGAAACCTTGAAACGATTATTCTCGATACGGTCACGACTCCACTGGGAAACGTTCCACGCGTAGTTCTGACACTCATGGGAATTTGCGTCCTCAATACAATCGCCATTGTCGGGCTTTACAAGCAGTGGCAGCTCTCGACCTTCGATCCGCTTTTGTCACAAGCGCAGGGCATTCACCCAACGTTGTTTCATTATATTCTGGCATCCTTGGTAGCCATCACGTGCATTGCAAGCTTCGAAGCAGTTGGCAATATTTTGGTGGTTGCGATGTTGGTCGTGCCCGCCGCCACGGCCTTTTTGTTTTGCAAAAGACTGAGTTCCATGATCGTAGCAAGCGCGTTGATCGGCGCAGTTTCGGCAGTCGCTGGCCATTTGCTAGCGATATCGGTGCCGGTTGCATTTGGAATGAAATCTGTCAATTCTGCTGCCATGATTGCAGTAGCTTGCGGTTTTTTTCTTGTGTTAGCAGTCTGCGTTAGCCCCAAAGCAGGAATCCTTAGTCGATGGATCTCCAGTGGCCGAATGGCTCGCAAGATATTGGGGGATGATGTGTTGGCGCTGCTGTATCGCCGAGAGGAAACATCGCCATCCTCTCGTTTCCAGGGAACGACCGGGGCGGAGTTTTCGCTTTCGGAAACTGCCCTTAAACTTGGAGTTTCTGATAAAAAGATGCGTTCGGTCGCGAAGGAACTGGTACGACTCGGTTGGCTCAATTCGTCGGCATCCGCGATTGCCCTGACCGATGAAGGTCGACGTGTCGCGCAAAATTTGGTTCGTTCCCATCGGCTTTGGGAGCAATACATGTCGGTCGAAATGAATGTGAGCGATTCGCGCTTGCATGCACAAGCGGAGTCGTTGGAGCACTTTACAAGTCCGTCGATGCGTGGCAAGCTAGATGCCGAAACCGGGCAATCGGCGTTAGATCCGCACGGACGAAGTATACCACCCGAAGGCTAGCGAAACATTAAATGGTTGACTCACTTACCAAAATCAAGTGGCTTGGGATAATTGGCTTTGCCGTCCTATTCGGCTTGGTTCGTTCGTGCCCACATTTGCAAGCGCAGACGGGCCAAAAGGACCAGGACAATGAATCCGATCTAGAGAGGTACGATTTGAAAAAAGACCCCAAACCTTGGAACATCCAGATCGCCACGCTTGGAGGCAAGCAATTCTGGACGGATCACCGTTGGTGGAATGGATATCGCGTTCAATTCAATAGCACGCTCGACCATTGGCGACTTCTCGACCCTAAGTCGGTTCGAAGAGCTTGGGGTGGACAGCAGGCCATGCTAGAGGAATTGGATCGCGTCGTTGCCACCACCACGCCATCGCCGGAGACTACAGAAGTTGTTTTGCTTGTGCACGGATTGATGCGCACGGCGGAAAGCATGAAGCCGATCGAGACAGAATTGCTTCGGGTAGATACACAGTCCAAGACGTTGGACCCAACAAACCAGGTGCATCGAACGGCGATTCTCTTTTCGTACGCAAGCACTCGCGATCCAATATCGGCTCATGCTGCGGCCTTGCGTGAATTGGTGGAAAATCTGCCCGGCAAGCCTCGCATCAGTTTTGTTGGGCATAGTTTGGGAAATATTGTTTTTCGTCATGCGATTGGTGACTGGCAAAGGAATGGAGACCCGTGTCAAGTTCTCGCGAGACTCAATCGCGCAGTGATGCTGGGGCCACCCAACCAAGGTTCGGCATTCGCCAAGAGTCTTTCGTGTTTGGGCCTTTTCAAAATCATCACGGGTAATTCGGGCATGCAGCTTGGTCCAGCATGGGAAGACTTCGGTCATGCACTCGGCACCCCCCCATGCCCGTTTGCGATCGTGGCGGGAGATATATCGAAGAGCCCTATTCAGAACCCGCTTCTGCGTGGAGCAAGTGACGGAGTCGTTACCCTAGAGGAAGCGACATTGGACGGGATGGCCGAGATCGTACAGGTTCCCGTGCTTCATTCCTTTCTTATGAGTGACCCAACGGTCGTGAAAGCAGCCGTATCATTTCTCTCCGGTACGGGGCTGAACGTGGCGCTCGAACGAAAATAATCGGATTCGAGTTGCCCTACGACTCACACACAATAAAAGAAGAACGACTGCTATGAAAACAAAATGGATGGAGCACGAGGATGCGAGCAACAAGGACATTCGAGACGAAATCCTGCGAATGTTGCTCATGATGAAGGGGGGAGAGAGTATCTGCCCATCGGATGCGGTCCGCGGGTTTAGTCAACGTTGGCGCGAGATGATGCCAGCGGTTCGCGAGGTGGCAGCCGACATGGTCCGAGACGGCTCCATCGAGATCATTCAGAAAGGTGAAGTCGTCGACATCGAAGAACGAAATATCGAATCGATTAAAGGCCCCATTCGGTTGCGGTTGGTAAAGCGAACTGTCGAATAGTTAGGTCCAACTGAGTGGCACAAGGCTCTATGCACATCGGTATGAGTCTTCGAGTGAAACAAACTGATAGCCGAAGGGCGATAGCCCCGGTTCTCGACGAATGTCGAGCAATTAGAAAACCGGGGCTATCGCCCAATGGATAATTGGAATGGAAAACAGTTGCGGATGTATTTAGTTTGCGAGGAATCATCAACGATGGCAAGTGGGGGAAGCTTACCCCACCTTAATGCTACAAATGCATACCGACGAATCCGCCTCGGGAGTCCAACGCCTTTTCCATCTCTTGCAATCTCTTTTTGGTTTGCTCCGGATCGCCGACGCCAATGTATCGATTGAATTCCACCAGTACCGCTTGCGTCACACTCTCTTCAAACCACTTCACCACATGCTGCTCAAGCCACGAGCAGGTTTCCTTTTCCAAAGTGACCTTCAATGACGCTTGTCTGGCTCGGCTATCGGTTTCGTCTGTAAAAACCACTCCTTCGAACCTAAACGCGATCATGCCCTTGTTTGGATCGTTGGTGACGAAGAATCGACAAATGGCATTGTGTAAGAAATACGTGTTGTGGTTTCCGTGTTCGGCAATCGCAGCTTTGATCCTATCGTACTTTGCAGCCAGCGCGGGTGATGCATCCAGTGGCGGATCGAGCCTCGCAATGCTTCTAAGCGGCATGCAATCAAACGATATGTCAACGGGACGCAATTCGCTTGCGGTTGTATCTGCTTTCGTATTGCTCATATTTTCATTTTGCTAACTTGCAAACACACTGTTGAGCAGTTCACGCTCCTCCAACTGATGCGCTCTCAACGAACCGGTAGATGGACTGGCCGATTCGACTCGCGAAATTCGCTCCAATTTAAATCGACTGGCAAGCTCATCTCCCCAACGCAGTTTGACGAATTGCCAAGCGCCCATGTTTGTCGGTTCGTCCTGGTACCAATACAAAGGCGTGCCGGCCGCATATCCACTGAGGGCTTCGACTACTTTGCTTGGTTCTAACGGATAGAACTGTTCGATGCGAATGAGCGCAACGTCATCTCGGCCTAATTTCGTCCGTTCGGCAAGCAAATCATAGTAAGCCTTGCCAGTGCACATCACGATCCGAGAAGTGGGGGTACCGACTGGCCGATCGTCGGGCAAAATCTTTTGGAAATGACCTTGTTCGATTTCGTCTAGAGTCGAAACACAGATTTTGTTTCTCAAAAGACTCTTGGGAGTCAAAACGATCAGCGGCTTGCTCCACTTGGACTTTGCCTGTCGTCGCAATAAGTGAAAGTACTGGGCAGGTGTGGATGGCTGAGTTACTTGCACGTTGTGTTCGGCCGTGAGCAACAGGAATCGCTCCAGGCGAGCGCTGCAATGCTCAGGTCCTTGGCCTTCAAATCCGTGAGGCAACAGCATTACCAATCGACTCAATCTACGCCACTTGTCTTCGGCGCTAGTAATGAACTGATCCACCACGCATTGGGCTACGTTCCAAAAATCGCCGAATTGCGCTTCCCACAGAATGAGCCCTTCTGGGCAATCGAGACTATATCCATATTCGAAACCCAAAACAGCGGCTTCGGAAAGAGGACTGTTAATAACTTCGATCCGAGCTTGATTCGTAGCAAGATTCGCAAGCGGCAAAACCTTCTTGTTCGTTTCTACGTCTCGAACGACAGCATGCCTGTGCGAAAAAGTTCCCCGCTCACAATCTTGACCCGACAATCTCACCGGTTGTCCCTCGACCAACACCGAAGCAAAGGCGAGCGATTCTGCGGTCGCCCAATCCAACGGTTGTTTGCCCGTTGACATATCGCGTCGGTCATCGAATTGCTTTACTAATTTTTTGTGCAGGTTGAATCCTTGCGGGACCGAACACGCCTTCGCAATCAAATCGCTCGCAATCTGTTTTGGGATCGCGGTCACGACCTGACCCTCAAGTGGTTCGGTGCCGCCGAAGTATCCTGACCAGTAACCTGTTAGGCTCTGCAGGTCGTGAACAAACGGTTCGGTTTTTGCCAATTCAAATTCTCTTGACAAGCGGCTGTGGCGAACCTCAGCAATGGCATCCGCTTCTTGGCGGGTCAGTTCGTTCATGTTGAGCAAATGCTCAAGGTAACTCTCGCGAACATTCTTTCGCTTATCAATCGCAGCATACATTAGCGGTTGCGTGTAGCGTGGCTCGTCACCCTCGTTGTGTCCCAACCGGCGGTAAGCGTACATATCGATGACGACATCTTTTTCAAACTCCTTGCGGAAGTCCATCGCCAAGTTCACAACCTGAGCAACGGCTTCTGGGTCCTCGCCGTTGACATGGAAGATCGGAATTTGGAGCATTTTGGCGATGTCGGTTGCGTACGTACAACTGCGGGCCTCGTCTGGCTCAGTCGTAAAACCAATTTGGTTATTGAGAACAATATGCAACGTACCACCCGTTCGGTAACCGGGTAACTCGCTCAAATTCAGTGTTTCTTGCACGACCCCTTCACCGATAAAGGCTGCATCACCATGAATCAGGATGGTCATGTTGTCGGTTCGGTGGATGTCGCCATCGCGATCTTGTTTGGCTCGACATCGTCCGAGCGCAACCGGATTCACAAACTCAAGGTGACTTGGGTTGAAACAAAGCGAGATGTGAACTTTTTGGCCCGTACTTGTCGTCCAGTCACTGCTGTAACCCATGTGGTACTTGACGTCGCCCCCACCGCGAAACAACTCTGGTTTTGGATCATCAAACGACCAGAAAATGCTTTGAGCGCGTTTGCCCATGATGTTGGCAAGAACATTGAGTCGCCCTCGATGTGCCATCGCTAAAACCACCCCGCTTGTTCCATGCTGCCCAGCCTTTTCCAATGCCCGATCTAGCAAAGGAATCAGACTCTCGGCACCTTCGAGCGAAAAGGTCTTGGCCGTTGCGTACTTCTTTCGAACGAACTCTTCGAAAATCGCCGCATCCGCAAGTTTCGTGTAGATTCGCGTTTGCACCTCGTGAGACAACGACAAGCGATTTTCCGTCGACTCCATGCGCCGTTGTAACCAATCCCGGATATTGCGATTATCGATGTGCATGAACTGCGCACCGATGCTTCGGCAATACGTGTTTCTTAACTTCTCAATGATGTCGGCAAGAGTTCGACCGTTTGCATACTCCGAAGAGGGGGATGCGAACGGACGGCGCAAGTCCTCTTCGGTTAAGCCGTGCGACTGTGGGTCCAACTCGGGCGGGCCTTTTCGTGCCAAGCCAAGTGGATCGATCTTGGCCATCAGATGCCCTCGCACTCGATACTCGCGAACGAGTTGGTCGACTCGCTCTTGCATGCGCGCAAGCCAGAGGGCGTCAGGCACCGATTCCAAAGCAACCGAAGCGTTGATAGGACGCGAGTCTGGTTGATCCGCAAAAGATGCTTCCGATTGAGCCGTTAGGGAAAACTCCTCGAAGTATCGCTTCCAAACGTCAGACACGCTGTTCGGATCTTGGATGTAACGTACATATAAGTCGTCGATGTAATCGAGACTGTAAGTATTCATTTCGTTGTCGCTTGCTCAAAAGTTGTAAACCCAGCCGACGGATGGAACGCACGTTGTTTCATTCGGTGTTTCATTCGGTGGATGACGGAACAGCACGCATTGGAGCTCATGATCTAGAGTGGTTAAGTAAGCAATCCGCAAACGAAAATCAATGCCAAGGTTGCGAATTCCGACCACATTCAAGAGATGAGGAGCCTAAACCTGCCGTTTCTTAATGGGGCGAGGATTCCCATTGTTATCGCCTCAGGTATCAGGCGGAGGCATTATACATTGGCAACGAAAGGTGGAAACAGTGGAAAATATACTCGTCGGAGTAATTTCGGGAGAAAACAGGAATTAGCCAAGGTTGCACGGTAGCCCGCCTGCGGACGCTAAGAGGCTAGTTGCTTGGTGTACAAGTAAGGGTTTAGCGTCGGATCGTTGTACATCTTCATTTGTCGATACGTTCGGTGCCGTTTCGCACCCCGATAGATGTCATCCAGCAACTCCTTGAGCGACTGGGACAAGTCATGCCGTTGAAGGCGACAGATCGCTAGGCGATTGTTTACTTTTTCCCTATGCGATTCGTCGACATCGACGCGCGATAACTGCTCCTCAAGGTGATAAATGCGAAGCGACATGATCGACAATCGATCCATCGAACTGCCAGGTGTTTCCGTGTTGAGTTTTGCACCCTTCGCGCTCTGGATCGATTGCCGCGACAAGTCCTCGGTTATCCAATCGTCGATGCGCTCGATCCAATCGTTCCTAGATTGGTTGAATCGATCGATATTGCGTTTCACGGTTGCGATTTGCGAATCGGTGACTTCGCGGCTTCTCGCAATGTCCTCCTCGTGCCAAAGCAAGTAGTTGAACTGATGCTGTTGACAGACCGTAGCCGCTAGGCTTGACATCGAACCGTCGATGTCACATGGATTGTCGATAGGCTCAAGGTGCCATCGCTTAACGCACTCGATTTGCATCGAACCAATCTCGTCAACATCAATCATGATCGCCTCGCTTGTTTACGCAGCCCGAATCGCACGGCAGTTTTGAGACCATTGTATCCAATCGGAGACTTCCGCTAGATCAGGAGCGGCAGAACCTCGCAAGATTCGAACCCCGGCCTTGCTGTTCGCAAAGCGAACCACTTTTTCAAACAAGACCGAAGCATCCGCTGCCGCAACTTGTTCCGCTGTTTCGAAGCCAGAACCCACCAATAACTGCGAGTCATGTCCTCTAAGGTTGGGAATGCGACAAACGAGCAAGGCTTGCTGTTGCCATTGCTCTACGTTCTCAGCGTTCACATTGCGATCCGCCAAGTGTGCCGCAATATCCTTGGCATCCGATGCGATAAGGTCTCCGACAGAGTTGACATTTAAGGGCAATAATCGTTCTGCCATCCGCGGTCCGATGCTCGGAGCATCGACAACGGGACTATCGATATCAAGATAGAATTTCCATTGAGAGCTTGGCGCACTTTTCGATGTCGAGGCCGATCGGGTTGTTGCAGAGCGTACTTGGGTCGGTGTCGAACGGGGTTGTGACGATCGGCCTGTCGTCTGGCGGGCTGTGGAATTGTCCGGTTCGTGATCGAGGTCGGCGGTTCTCGCGATACGCGGTCGAATTTGGCCATCGTGTGATTGGCGAGGTTCGTTTCGAATTGGCTGTTCTCGATCTCGGCTCGCTGGGGAGTTGGCTTGGTTTTCGCTCGTTCGAGAACTGCGTCCCAGCGATCGCTTCACGTTCGCGAGCCAGCCTTGGATTCGAGAGACTTCGTAGGCATTAGCCGATTGAACGAGTTCTTGCCCAGCGATGCTAATCATGAAAGACTCGACCCTGTGAACAAGAGCCGAGGCTGGCATTTCTCGCAACGCGCTGGATCGACTGATTCCACATCCAACCAACACTTGAGCATCGAAAGCCCGTAACTGAGGAGTGCCGCACATGAGGTCCGCAACTTGCTGGATATGTTCAAGCACATTCGTATCGACTCGGATTGCATTTCCAAGCTTCGATGCGGGTGCTCGCAATAGATCACCCACGCGATAAATACCGATGGAATGAAATCGTCGCGACAATTCGGCATCAACACCCGGTGCCTCATGAACAGGGCTGTCAACGAACAGGTAGTAACGCTTGTTTTCGGATGCAACTGGAGGTTCGATGAATTGAGGTTGATGTTGCTGTGGAGTTTGTTCTGGGTGCCACCAGGAGTGAGATGCTTGTTCGTTGGCCAAGCCGCTTAACTGGCGGTTAAGTTCACCGAAACCAACGCTCGGACTGTCGATTCCAATAACTCGGAATGGTCGTACTTCTTGAGTCGGCTCAAGAAATGCAGAATGTTCTAAGGATGGATGCAAGCCGGCGTCGACTTGGCCGTCCAAAATAAAATTGGGCCGAGCGTAACGCATGATTTCTTGCATGCGAGACACTGTCCCACCGTGTGCACCGATTCGCCGAGCGGTGTATTCATCGCTGGTTGATACAAGCAGTTGCCGACCGTCGCGAGCAAAGGTTGCCAACACGTGAAGGATTTGTTCCAGCGATTCGCCTCGGAAGTTCTTGATCGAGTCGTCCAGCAGCAGCGGAATACGACCGATGCGATTCACAGACGCCTCGGCAATCGCAAGTCGAATTGCCAAATCCACGAGCTTGCGTTGACGGGTATTCGCCTCAGGTACGGATCGATCCAAGTGCTCTGTGTGGTTGACCTCGGTCGCCAAATCGGATGTGTTTCGAAATTGATCTTGTGGATTGAGGTAGGAAGCTTCTACCGCCCAAGGTGGTAGTTGACGAGCTGCCCCGGAGGTCAATTCGCGTAGAAATTTCTCAGCGGCTGGAATGAGCGACCCGTCCATTGTGCGACGGTATGGCGAACGAGTCCGCAGGTGGGATTGCACTTCTGCAAGCCGACGGTTGGACTGGGCTCGTCGATCCCACCGTTTTAGCATTTCCTCGGCGTGTGCATGCTGCTGCCTTAGCTGCGAATCGTCCCAACGCTTGATAGGTTCAGACATTGCGACGGTAGACGGCGGAGCATTTCGCAACTGAATTTCAACGCTCGCTTGTTCGGCAAGCAGGTGCTCGATCTTCAACTGAAGCCGTTGCCGATCACCAGAGAAATCAACGCGGCTTGAGGCGTTTCGAGGCGAACCGTAGCTCGACGGATGAATGGACATATTGCTGAAATTCATGCGATGATCTTCGCGACGATAGCCATCGAGCTTGGTGTTTGCTTCATGGATGCCAAGTTCTTGGAGATCCGAACGCAGCTTTGATATCTCGATTTGGATGGATACCAACCGCTCGCGGAGCGCTGCGACCGCCAACGAATCCGATTGAACTTGGACTGGAATAACATTTTGCGCGTTGACTTGCTGGATATGAGTCAGTTCGGCGGCAAGGCGATCTCGTTCGATGGACCACCAAGCCCGATCATGATCCACGTTTTCAACATGCCGCAACCGATCGAGCAAATCTCGCTCTTCGGCTTTGAGTCGTTGGTAGCCTTCGTCCACTTCAGAACGAGCGCTGGTATGCACCCCTAGCCGGCCAGCAGCCCACCACAGCTTTTCGGGCGAAACACTTCCAAGCGGGCTGCAAAAAATCATCCCAAGAATGTCGCTACGAAGGTCGTCCCAGCGACCGTCCTGCTCGTCACCCTCGCCAAAAGTATTGCCAAGACCTCGAACGTACGTGCGATCCTCCGCGTGGATGGGGCGCTCGGAGGGGTGCAAGGGTGAATGAACGAATCTCGTTGGCATTTGGGACGCGCCGCCCGCGTAGGACATCATACGGATGTGTCCCGATGCGTCGACCCATTGAAGCGAACCGTCCGTCATTTCGTTAAACTCGTCGTGGTTCGCGTCGGTCGATGCGAAACTGCGGAACAACAACCCCCGAATGAATCGAGCCAAAGTGTCGCTGCCGGAAGGGACAACCGCGTAGATGGCGTTTAATCCGCTACCAAGCGGTCCAACCTGGAGATGTTCGGCCGAATTCTTTCGGTCGATGTCCAATCGAATAATATGCATTCTTAGGGTTCCTCCCTCACCAAAATCCTTTTGCTAAGCGATCTATCCATAAGATTCGCCATGGGTCACTGAGCAGCCTAGCACAACGGCGCAGACTAGGTAAATAGCATTTCGGCTATCGTGTTTTCAGCATCAAAGGCAATCATCCAAAATTTTGGGGCATGCAGCTTCGAGCATGTCCAGCACGTATGCGAATCCAGCATCGCTTCCGTAATACGGGTCCGGCACATCGCGAGGCCATGTCTCATCCAAGTAATCACTAAGCAAGCGAACGTTATGCGAATCCTGTTTGGACATTCGTCGAATGTTATTCAGGTTTTCTCGATCCATTGCCAGAATAAGCTCCCGGTTAGCAACATGCTCTGCAGTGATAGCTTTCGCCAAACTCGTAAGTTTGAACCCTCGTTTGGCACCGGCCTCTATCATTCGAGAATCTGGCAATTTGCCGAGGTGATAGCTGGCTGTTCCGGCCGAGTCGATCTCGAAGCGGTCTGCTACTTTTCTACCTTGAACTAATGCTTGCATAACCGCTTGTGCCGCAGGAGATCGACAAATATTGCCTAAGCAGACAAACATTAAGCGAAAGGGTTTCGGTGAATTAGGCACGAGCATGACTCCAATTGGCGAAACAATCAAAAAAATCGATACTTTTCTCGCGAATTCCCCAGACATCGTCAAAGGTGCCCTGGATTCTAGACGATTCACAAGAAACAATAAGACATCTCAGACGAGTTTCCAAGTCAATCACCCAAGTGATCTGCTTCTTCCCTCGTGGAAATGCATTCTGAGAAATGGGAGATTGTAACTGCGAATGAGGAACTGCCTTAAATGATCGGCACTTTTAGTCCTAACGACTGGGTTGTATACACCCGCGAAAAACACAGTTTGTCACCCGGCCGAAGGGCTAAAAATATCTCGCCGTCACCTCATGGTGAAATGTACTCTTACGAAGTCGATAAATATTGGATTGTGCGTCAAGTTCATGAAGGCGAGGTTGTTCTTGAAACGCGTCGTGGAAAAACGCACACGCTTCCTGCCGAAGATTTTCGATTACGAAAAGCCAACTTTTGGGAACGAATTTTCTTCTCCCAAAAATTCCCACCGAAGACTCCACGTGAGCAATCGAATTTCACTCACGGAACACCCAACGTTAGCCATTGAAGACACAACGCTTTTCTGGTTCCGATTTAGAAAAAGCGGCGCAGCTTCTTAGAACCGGCGAATTAGTCGCTTTTCCAACCGAGACAGTATACGGTCTAGGCGCCAATGCGATGGATTCTGCCGCCGTGGACAAAATCTTTGTCGCCAAGGGGCGCCCCGCCGACAACCCCCTCATCGTCCATCTGGCATGCTCCAAGGACGTGTCGCAAGTCGCACGCGAGGTTCCGATCCTTGCTCGGGAGTTGATGCAACGGTTTTGGCCTGGTCCGCTGACGCTGGTGTTGCCGAAACAAAAGGATGTTCCAAACCAAGTGACGGCAGGCTTGGATACCGTCGCCGTTCGCGTTCCAAATCACCCCGTCGCACTCGAACTGATTCGCCTCGCAGGTGTTCCTATCGCTGCACCAAGTGCCAATCGATCTGGACGCCCTAGCGCAACCACTTGGCAAGCGGTTGCGGAGGATTTAGAGGATCGAATTGCAGGCATTGTGTGCGGTCCACCCACGTGTCTGGGTTTGGAAAGTACCGTGGTTGATATGACTAGCACGCCACCTCGTGTACTGCGCCCTGGGGGCCTTTCCATCGAAGAAATGCATTCGCACGTACCAAACATCGAACCCTATTCTGCACACCCAGAACTTAGTCGCGAATCACTCGTTAACTCGCCCGGGCTAAAACACCGACACTATCAACCTCGAGCGAGCGTGATGGTCCTAGATGCAGAAACTTTTAAACAAAGTGATTTTGTGTTAAAATCTAAATCCCTTCGCTCACACTACATCGGCCTAAAGCATCCCGGAAACTCGCAAGCGTTCCAAACAGTTTTGGTATGCAAGAACGCCGAGGAATACGCATCAAGAGTCTTCGACTTTTTTAGGCAGGCAGATTTGTTAAAAGCGGACGTGGTGTGCTGCGAATGCGTCCCCGAGGTCGGGATAGGCGTCGCACTTATGGATCGCTTGCGACGCGCGAGTCATTCTTAGGAGTCGTCCCAGAATAACTTCCGTAAATCGCCGTAGACACCCCATCAGACCGACACGCCTGGGAATTGTTTGCTAGTCGGGATATCATAAGTTCTGTTCGAATCCGCTTCGATCCTACACCCCCAAATCACCTTTGAACCAAATCCTCTGATGCCTCAAATCAATAAGTACTCTGCCAGAATCACTCAACCCAAAAGCCAAGGAGCTTCGCAGGCCATGCTCTATGGCACCGGCATGACTCCTGAAGACATGAACAAAGCTCAGGTCGGCATCGGCAGTGTCTGGTA
>JAIPFP010000110.1 GCA_021736575.1 Pirellula sp.
CGTGGTGGCTGGCATTGCAACTGGGCAACATGGACAAGAAGGCAAGATTCTGCGGTATGTCTTCATGCACAGTATCGCGTTGGCGATCATGGTAGGCTTGGTCGTCGCAGCCCAAGCCTACATCGTACCGCAAATGATTCCCTAGCGATGTGGGCAAAGATGTGGAACTTTGGCCCTTGCACACGCGAATGCTCGATCAGTCACCGAATGCTTCGCCGACAGGTGTCCCGTCGGCACGCGAGCAGATCAACATCAAGGTCCTTAGGTCAATGCTCGCGCTCAGGAACTTGACTGCGCTGTCGCCGAGGATAACGTTGGCCCCACCCGTGTGAAAAGCGTATATTTCCCCCTGGTTCGAACAGTTTAGGCTACACGTGTTCGCCATTCCGGCTACGGAGCTAAGTGTGTTGGCCACACGAACTCCAGCTGCGTTGGTCGTAACCGTCGATCCGTCCACCGCAATGTCGTTTCCTGAGTGCGCCCAAGGGCCGTTCATGTAGGGGTTCGTCCCGCCTGCATACTCTTCGATTAGCCTTCCGAAGTTGTAGGTAGACGGTCGACCGGCGGCTTCCGCAATCATAATGGTGGTGGTCAGTCCGTCCGTAATGGCTGCGAATTTCGTAAAAGTGTTTGAGGCGAGAATCGCTCGGATGCTGTCATTACCTGGATACACTGGATTGCTGACCGTGATTGCGTTCCAAACTGCGGAACGGTTATTGGCTCGGTTGACCGACATGTAGTCCGTAGTTGCAGGCATCCAGTTGGCACTGGATGCGAATACGGTTCTGTCCGACCCAAGTCGCGACGTGTCCACGCTCTTCAGGCCCGGACTTGATGGACATTGAAATGTTGGAATGCGAACGGATGCAGCTGGGCGATTTTTGATATCGAACCAGTCAAGTCTCTGATCAAAGCCAGCTCCGGCGTTCAACACATTCTGTTGCTCCAGGTAAGGCAGAACGCTTGTCAAAAAACACTGCTTTGCAAAATCAGTCGCCACAGTCCCAGTTGTTCCGACTTTGAGATATTCCGCTAGTTCGGTAACGTTGAAGGGACCAGTACCGGCCAATTGCACGCTGGACGGTGGCAACTTTTTGCGGGCGGACTCGAAGTTATGAAGTGACAATCCGATTTGACGCATGTTATTTGAGCATTGCATCCTACGCGCGGCTTCGCGGGCCGCTTGCACGGCGGGAAGCAATAACCCGACCAAAATCCCAATGATGGCAATTACCACCAGCAACTCCACCAGCGTGAAGCCACGTCGAACTATTCGGACTCTCCTCATTGTCAACTCCTGAATCGATTTATTTCGCAAAAAACTGCTATTGACATGCGTCGATGCATGTTCAGGCACAGCAAAGATTAACGGAAGTAGGAATTCGTTCAACTGAATTTAATGAAACTTTGATCGGATTTTCATAATCTCCCAAAGTGAGGGTTAACGTCCAAAAACAACTTGTTTTCATTGAAAAACGCGCTTGGTCGCAAAGAACACCATTAACCAACTTTCATTGCAGAGTTGCACGACGCTCTTGTTTGAAACATTTGCTCTTTCCGTACTCCGAGCCTTTGCTTTTGGTTGCGCACGTGGTTGTGCGACTTTCCGTGTCTCAGGAATCACGACGCGGAGCGTCGTGCAACTTAGGATCCCGTCAACGTCAGAACCAACGATCGGCCCTCTGCGTTGTTCCGATGCTCGCACAAGTAAATCCCTTGCCAAGTTCCAAAGGCCAAACCACCTTTCGTGACCGGAATGGTTACGCTGCTTCCCAAAAGTGACGATTTGACGTGTGCCGGCATGTCATCTGAGCCCTCCATGGTGTGAATATATTCAAGGTCCTCTGGCACAATTTGGTTCAACGCCATTTCCATGTCGACTCTTACGTCCGGATCCGCGTTTTCGTTGATGCTGAGGCTCGCCGACGTGTGCTGAATGAAGACATGTAGCAGTCCAATTTCGATCGATTCAAGCGTGTTTAGTTCTCGGACAACATGATGTGTGATCAAGTGACAGCCTCGTCGGAACGCAGGTAGTTGAATCGTCTTTTGCCACCAACTCATTTTCGTAACGGGCCCTTAAGGCTTCACGCCGGATGCAATGTGATACCGCCGCGATGGAAAGACTTCACATTCGATAAACCAACGCTCAAGATTCTCTTGATACCATTTCGGTTGCTTGCTGACTAAGACCAAGCGACCGCCTTGTCTTAGCGAACGATGAGCTGCGGCTAAGAATTTTTCGGCGATACGGAAATCCCCGAAGTAAGGTGGATTGGCGAGCGCCATATCGAATTGACCAGGTTCGCCATATACGCCTGAATGATTGAGCTCCATCGTGATGTTGCTGAGTCCATTCAACTCCATTCCGCGAGCAAGGCAGTCGAGCGAGCGAGCATTCGAGTCAACGGCGTGGACGCTTGCCGAGGGGTCACGCTTGGCTATCCCAAGCGACACCGATCCGCTACCGCATCCGATTTCCAAAATCCTGGCTTGAGGATAGACATCCACTGCGTCGAGCAATTGCCTGGCACCGTTGTCAAGCTGCCGATGCGAGAAAACTCCTGGTCGCGTGATAAATCGAATCAGTTCTTCGCAATCTCGAAACGCCAATTCGCAGGAAAAATCCTTGAGCTTCTTAAGCGGCGAAAGCTTATCGATCATGTAAACCATGGCGTCGTCGAATTTGCGAACCTTAACGCTTTTCTCGAAGTTTTTGAGTTGGTCATGCAACCATTTGTCTTCCGGATTGTCGACCGACACGACTAACCGACCACCGATGTCCAAACGGTGAAACATCTGCTGCAAAGAGTCTCGCGCCAATTCTACTTCGCCGGACGAGATCAACGGTAATAACGCGAGCTGATACCTTTCCTCTGGCAAATCAGCGGTGCAAACGACTCTAAGGTTGGGTGGGACTGGAGTTGCATTGGGGTTCGTGTTTTCGACCATACCAATGTGCTCTATTGCACGGTACGACTGAAACTGATCCAAGTACCAAACAGTAACATGCGCATCGGGGGTTGCTCTGGCGAGCGACTCAGAGGCCTGAGCACGTCCAGTGGACACGCAAGCGACCTGAAAACCACTTTCCCGTCCGGATGCGTTCGCCAATCTCCGGTAGGGTTCAAGGTCGAGTTCGCGAACGATTTCCCAGAGCCTCGCTTCCTCGCAGCGTGGGGCGAGTCGTTCAGGCTTCCAAGCCGGACTTTCCGGTACATCCAATGGGGTCGTAAATTCGTCTTCTTGGTGGAAATCTGAAGCGGACATTGAGGTCAATGGTAAGCGATCAAAAACGAAGCGGGATTCGCGATACATGGGCTTGCCCAAGACCTCACGAATCGCACTATCCTATGCCAGCTTAGCCAATGATGCTAGCCATAAGCCGCTTACATTTTTATTTCAAAAATCGCTTCGACCTCGACCGCTGAATTGGTTGGGATTTGGGCAAACCCGAGAGCGCTCCGAGCATGATAGCCGTCGCCGGACTTTCCGAAGATCTCATGGAGCAAATCGCTGCAACCATTGACGACCAAATGCTGTTCGTGGAATTCAAGCGTTGAATTGACACAGCCCAAAAGTTTTAGAACTCGCAATCCATTGAGTGAGCCATGAGCGTTCCAAACGGAATTGAGAATTTTCACAGCGCACTCGCGTGCTGCAATTTTGCCCTCTTCCACTGTCACGCCGGCGCCGAGCTTCCCCTTCAAATCGCTAACGTGTCCAGAAGTGAACAGTAGATTTCCCGACTTAACCACCATGGCAAGATAGCCGGGTTCCTGTTTCGCAAACTTGAGACCTAGCGATTCCGCTTTTTCTTGAGGCGACATTTCAATTTCCTTTGGTCAATCTTGTGTATGGAGGCCGCATTCGGTTTTCCCTGTGCCGCTCCAGCGGCCTGCACGCTCGTCTTCACCGGCAAAAACGGCTCGCGTGCATGGCTTGCAACCGATACTTGTATATCCGGCATCGTGAAGCGGATTGTAGGGGATATTGCTTTTCACAATTCGATCCCAAACTTGTTTCTTGGTCCAATTCGCGAGTGGACTTACTTTTACAAGGTGAAATTTCTTGTCCCAGCCAACGATAGGGGCTTGAGCTCGATCAGGGCTTTGGTCGCGTCGGATGGCACTTGCCCAAGCGTGCATTCCAAGCGCTGCTTTCCTGAGCACAGCCAATTTTCGATCGCCGCAGCACTTGGTTGGATTGTTTTTGTAAAGGGGGCCGCCATGGAGTGTTTCGTACTCCACAACGGTTAGTTCCGGCTGCAATAGCTCGACCTCGATTCCATAGAGTTCTGCGACCCGATTTCTCAGGGCAAGCGTCTCCTCGAACTGGTAACCGGTATCCAAATTAAAAACCCAAGTCTTGGGGGAAACCCTCGACAGCATTTCCAAGATGATCATCCCCTCAGGGCCAAATGCTGTGGCCATGGTAAACTTATCCCCAAATCGCGTAACGGCCCACCCAAGGATGGCTTCAGGGGTGGCCGATTCGAGCTTTTGGCTCTGGTCCGCCAATTCCGCCAATAGTTCCGGCGTTGGAAACAAAGGCGGAACGCCAGCTTGGGAACCGATGAGTTCGCCCGACGGCTCGCTTGGGTCAGCGTCATGGAGTGGGTGGTGCCTGTCGGACAAAATGATTCAACACAGATTAATGGAGATGATGTCGCCGAACGAGTGGTAACGACCATCGCCTGACTGGTTGTCAAATAATACTAGCGGGAGACTCATGCGGTCAAGCTGATACCGGCGACTTGGCGACTTGGGCTTATCCGATATTCGGCGCTGACGGACGGAACGTTATTCGGTACGCTAAAACGTAGCCACTGCTGTCGTTCCTCGTTTTCGGAATCCCTCGATCAATGCCAATTTACGAATATTATTGTCCACCTTGTCACACGATCTACAGCTTTTTTGCGAGATCGATGAGCCAAAGTGCAACGCCGAAATGCCCAAAGTGCGGACTTAAGAAGCTGGAAAAAAAGATTTCCCGATTCGCAATTTCCAAGGGGCTTACCGAAAGCAGCGCTTCTGTGGACCCGTTCGAAAACGTGGACGAAAGCAAAATGGAACAGTTGATGGCCGAGATGGCACCTCACATGGAAGAGGGAGGGGATGGACCTGAGGATCCGCGTCAAATGGCCGGACTCATGAAGCGCATGTTCGAAATGACAGGCATGCAGCCCAACGGCGCGATGCTGGAAGCCATCAAACGGATGGAGGCAGGCGAAGATCCTGATAAAATTGATGCGGAAATGGGAGATGCCCTCGACGCCGATGGTGACCCATTCGCTCAGGCAACCGGAAAAGGTAAAAAACTCTCTCGTTTCTTCGAGCCGCCCAATGTCGATCCTGAGTTGTATGATTTATAGCTGTTTGTATGCCAACTCTCCGAGGCAGCCTATTCCGACCACATCTCGATCCAGACAGCGTAAACGATATTCTGTCGATTCTCAAACAAGCCCCTATCCTGATGCCCAACAATACTTCACACGATCGTTCCATTGATGGCGGCTGGCTTTTGGATTCTCCTGAGAGATCCCTCTCTTGGTCTCGCAAAGCCGACCGAGACCCAAAAGCCGCCGGCACTTTGCGTCAGTACATTTATATGCAGATGGCGGCTTCGGACTTGGTTCTGGACGAAGAAGCCAAACAACGGGTCGATTTGCCCGATGGCCTATTAGCCAATCTTGAGGAAAAAAACAGGCTTTTGACCCAGCTCAAAGCCCCGATCGATAATCGTATCGAAGCATTTCTTGCCGAACACTTTGCTGAAATCGCTCTCGATGCACCGCTGCATTTACCCGCCCAAACGCTTGTGCTAGACCATCATGGTTTAGCCCGTCAATTGAGCCTGCCCGATGGTGGAGAACGATTTCAAAATGAGATGGTCAGCTCGTATCGCGTAGCCAACGGCGTGCTCCATAATCCACAAGCCGATCGCCGAACCACTCAAGGCACATTCCACGTGACCGAGGGGGGATTGCCAATCGCTGGCGATAAGCGAAGTGTCCCCAAGGCTGTATTCGCAAAGTTGTTTCAACGAGCATGCATGCCACCGGATGAACTCCTAGAATTGCCGTTCACTCAAGCCAACGGTGTACCGGCAAAGACGTTTGTTTCGCTTTTGATTCGACCGCTGGTATGCCCTGCGGTGCCAGGCTATTGCGAACACAAATCGATGGAGATTCGATTCTTCGTTCCAGGCGGACTGGCAAGCAACCTGGACTTCGTTGAATCGATATTCGGCAATTCAGGCGATCCGTTGGTTCCAGAAAACGATGCGGCTTTAGACTCCGCACATTGGACCGGACATACGGGCTGCGTTATCCTCGCGCCCCATTTGATTCAGCTCTCGAAGAAAGAACTTGGACTCCCTCATATCGATCAAGCGACTGAGCGACAAATACGAGATCGGATGTGCTGGCAAGATCCCACCGAAAAATACAATGATGGCCAGGCGTTCAAGATCACGTGCCGCACGGAAGCAGGCGTCATCATCACGCTCATCGCAGACAACTACTTCGGCTATTGCAAGAAAGAAGTAAAAACCCAAATCAGCTATGCCGCCAACTTGATGGGTAACGCGGAAGAAGAACATGCAGGCGGTACTCTCGCATTCGTTTCACACAATCTTGGCGAAGAATTTCAATGGAATTCGCGCAGATACAATGGCCGCTCTTTCTCCGACTTAGCAAACGACTACGGTAGCTTCATCGATATCAAACCGGAGGGTTACGGAATCGATCGAGTTCACCCGAACCTCGTTTACGTTCCAGAGGATGCGCTTGCATCGTTGTTTGACCGAACGATTCGTTGGACCCTCGACGGGCAATCGCACTCGATATCGCTAGAACGCGACAAGATTTACATGGCCCCGAGCGGTTACAAGGTGCAGATGGAAAAGCATCCGTGTGCTCCTTCGTGGCGGTTGATCGGTACTGGCGGTGAAGGAACAGTATGTCACAAGCCATGTACAGTCAGTGGCGGTGGCAAGAGCGAGATCAGCAAATCGCTGCGCGACTACATGCAGGGCGGACCCATTTTCGTTGCCGACATCGACGACGATTTCGATCAGCTCCAAGCCATCTTCGACCGCGATTATTCCGATCGATGGAAACCGGACTCAACGGAAAGGCCGGATTACTCGAAACGCGACAGCCGAAAAGTTCTCGATCCAAATCGAACCCTTGGCAGTGTTATCAAACTGCTGACCCCTTCGCGAGAGTACACCGAACAGTACAGCAAGTGGTTAAGTCGCATACCCACGCATTTGTATGCGATGGCGTTTATCATCAAGCGATTCTGCAAACCGGAATGGAACGGCAATTGGCGGGAACATTTTGGCGTCGATGTCGTCAATGGTGACAATGGGCATGAACTCAAATACGAAAACCGCAAGCTGGTCGGCATGTACCTTCGTGTTGGCCTAGATCCGCTCGGCCGTTGGCGAATGTATAAGCTGCGACAAGATTTCGCGGCATCCGCCAAGATCCAACTTGAGGACGATATAACGGCGAGCGTGGTTGTGCCTAAAAGATTCTTGACAACCTTGCCCGACACGCAAGCCTTTCCAGCGGAACGAAGCTACAAGTTCGTCGCCAATTGCGAATACCGCTTGTTCCAGCGTCCCGATGACGCTGTCCATCGTGGACTGGACAAGCAAACCGAAGAGGACGTGGCCGACGTCGGCAATTTCTTCTGCAACTTTGAACCATTGACGCGAGAGATGGTCGGACAGGAGATTTCAAACATCATCGACTTCGAACAATATTCTGCACCTATGCAGAATCGATTAAGCGACTTTATGAAAGGCGATCAGTTATTCGCGGTTTCATCGGCTCAGCCTAGGTTAGTTGACGGCAAGCCATCCAAGAACCCACGTTACTTGCAAGATCGCCCCGATTTGATCGATCCTTTTGATCGATACGTTGCGTTTCGAGGCATCCAACTCTATCGAGCAACGCCGGCTAATGAGTACGTACCGATCCCGGTGGGCTCGATATTGTCCGGTCGACGCAACAATCCGCCTGACTTGAAAGCGGGAATTCGATCGCTCGCGGTGTTCAGCCCAATTCACTATCAGGATCTACCCGAATTGATGATGGACTACGTCTGTTCGCTAACCGGGAAGAGCCCCTCGACGACGGGTGCGGGCAGCGAAGGCGCACTGACCAAAGGGCCCTTCAATGCGCTCAATATGTGCTATGACTTGAACGCATCGATCGTCAGCATGATCCTGACCGGACTTGGAGGGTTCAGTACTGCGGCAGGTCACATTGGCCCGGAGATTGAAGTGGGGCACGACATTAGTATGTTTGTTCCAGAGATATGGTGCCGATTGCGACCGGAGGAACGTGAGCCCGAGTTCCTAAAACGAGAGGGATTACTCGAACGAATCGAAGATTTTTCGCATCAAGGTGTTTTGATTCCAGCAAGTCGATTGGGATACCGCATTACTTCGCGATTCGTGCGTCGGTACTTTGGTCGCGTCTTTGACAATCCGAGCAAAGTGTTTGACGACCGCATCCTTTGTCCGGAAAAGCAAGATCTGGATTCTTACGCTGATGGAATCCTACATATTGCCGAAGCGCAGAAACGCGTGGCTGAGATTTATTTGAACGATGATAGTTTCGATATTGCATGTCCACCCTTGCAAGCGATTCTTAAAATCATGGCGGAGGGGTCCTGGAATGGCTTAAGCCTAAATTCGCCTGAAGTGCGGGAAATGTTTACTCGCGAAAATATGATGCAAAGCGAATGGTACCAAGCGAGGCTCGCCGCCAAACAACGAGTCGACCAAAAAATCTGGCAGCGTCACGTAACGTATCTGACGGAATATTGCAGCAGACCAACCCATGCTGCGGTAGCCAAGCGTCTAGGGTTGCAGACGAAATTGTCGCATGCGAAATCGCAATTGGAATTGTGCAGCCAAGCGGAGTACGTAAACACCTTGGTCGGAACGATCGGCGTGGATCCGGCAATTTATGATGTTTGACGTCCTGATCTCTCGCGTGACGCTTTTAAATCATCTCCACACCGCCGATGAACACCCGTCTCGGATGCAACTTTTTGTTTAACAAAAGAATATCCGCTCGTTTACCCGGTTCGAGACTACCACATTCACTTGCGATCCCTACCCGTTCCGCAGGAGTAAGGCTCGCCATGCGAAAAATATCGTGCAACGGCGCTTTTGTCGCTCGAACCATCACGCGTACCATGCGGTCCATGCCGGCGATACTGCTGGCTAGTCCATTGCCGTCGATGCTTCTACCAACTTGCCCATCGCTCAAGAACCATTCGCCATCGCGATTGTCGCCAAATCGATAGCGGCCCGGTGGCATATCAAGCGCCCGGCTGCTGTCCGTCACAAGACACAAACGACTTGCCCCCTTCATTCGAAATGCGAAATGGAGCAGTTCGTCGGAAAGATGGCATCCATCTGCGATCACCTCGGTACTCATTTCGATGTTTGCAAGAACAAATTGCTCCATGCTGGCTTGCATGGGCGTACCGCAGCGTGTTCGCAACGACACGACCGAACTCATTGCGCACCAGAAATGGTCGACATGCCTCATTCCATATCGAAAGGCTCTTTCCATTTCTGTCCAATTTGCATTCGAGTGGCCGCAAGTGATGAAACAGCCGTGTTTCCGAGCTGCTTTGTAAAATGCGTCCGCTCCAGGCAACTCTGCGGCGCATGTGGCAACACTCACTATTTTGGAATTGAAATAGCGATTGTATTCGGCGCGAGTTGGGTCGCGACGCCCATCCAGCCGATGGCAACCGACTTTATCTGGCGCAAAGAATGGACCATATAGATGTACACCGGCGATGCGTGCACCGTGCTGGGGAGTCCATTGCGCTTTAGCGATGGCGGTTGCTTGCAACATCGCTTCGATTTGTTCGGGAGTGCCTGTCGTGGTGGTTGGAAAGAGTGTGGTAGTGCCATGCATTGCGTGGCATCGTATTGCAGTTCGCACGGCTTGGACGGTCCCATCCATAAAATCTGCACCTTCGCCACCATGAACATGGATGTCAACGAAGCCAGGTGCGATAAACCCACCACGTGCATCCACCACGATCGCATCTTTTGGTAGGGGAGCCTTTGCTGCTCCCGCGTACTCAATCACACCATTGCGAGCGATGATCACAGCATCTTCGACCGTGCTGTTGGGCAAAACGAGCTTTCCATTTCGAAAAGCAAGGATGGATGGATTAGGCATAGGCACCTTGGGGTCGTCGCATGAGGTGTATGGCCTCCGTGTAAACGGTAATCGAATCGGATGCCGAACATTCATTTCTAATTTGCATGACAATCGATTCACAGGTCGACGAATTGCCAACGACTTCAACTCGTACGTACTGGTCCATCTTGTGATTCGAAGAAGAGATGGTTCCAGCGATTTGCTTTCGACCGCGGCAATCTTGCATGGAATAGGAGTCAACCTCAAACGCATCGCAGATACGTTCAATTCGATCGGCAAGCGACGATTCAGCCAGTACCGTTAGTCGCCTCATGCGGACCAAGCCACCCAGTCTTGCGGCCATTTCGTGATTGCCGGTAGCGGAATGACTCTCCAATCCTATGATTTTCAATTCGAGACCTTCGTCGGTAAAGGTTTCTTGCATTTCATGCAGCTTTTCCATGACGCTATGGTCGACGAGTTTTGTATCCGAAAGATCCAAGGTAATGTTTTGGCGTTGGACCAATCCAATATCTTCGATTTGCCGTCGAAATGGAATCCAATTGGAAAACACTGCGGATTCGTGGGCTCGAATCGTGCAGCTATCGCCCTCTCCCTGTTCGATTTGCAAGTAGGTTCGAAACAAGGACTTCAACGGAACTCCATTCATGACGTGAAGAAAAATCTTGGCTCCAATTCCAATCAAAATTCCAACCAGTAGGTCTGTCGTCAATACGGCGATCAGTGTCGTTACAAAGATGAGCAATTGCTCACGACCAATACGGTATACGTTAATAAACTCTCTCGGGTGCGCGAGTCGGTATCCAGTGTAAACAAGCATGGCAGCTAGAGCCGCCAAGGGGATTCTATGTAGGATGGTTGGGATCAGCCCCACGCATAGCAGCAGAAACATCCCGTGCCACAAATTACTAAACCGAGTTTTTGCTCCGTTGTCGATGTTCGCCCGGCTACGGACAATCTCCGATATCATGGGCAGTCCACCCACGAGAGCCGCAAGGAGGTTTCCACAACCAACCGCAGCCATATCCCGGTCCATGTTCGTTTTTCGACGGTAGGGATCTAGAAGTTCGACCGCTTTAGCGCTCAAAATAGACTCAAGACTACCAATCGCAAAAAACAAAAAGACCCACCACCAAGCCTTGAGCTGAGCCAATGCAGCAAAGTCCGGGTAAGTTATTTCGTCAAACATACCGAAGATGCGCGAGGGCATTTGAACGAGAAATTGTTCTCCCAAGGGATATTCGTGGCCAGCGAGTACATACGAATGTTCTTGCAATAGATTGCCCGCCATACCCATCGGAATAGCGACCAGCAATACGATCATCGGAGAAGGAATTAGACGTAGAAACTTGATTTGGCGACCAGCCATTGGCCACAAGAACATGATCGATAGGCTGACCAGACCAATCGCTGCAATCATTGGGTTTGCACTCGCGATGAAGTGCGGAATTTCTCGAAGCAATTCGAGAGGGTCTCCCTTGGCGCTGACTCCCAATGTTACAGGAAACTGTTTTAGGACAATGATCACTCCAATGGCTGCAAGCAATCCATGCACGGCTGCACTCGGAAAAAACTCTCCCAGGATCCCACCGCGGAAGAACGCAAAGCCAATTTGTAATGCTGCGGCCGCTACACCGACCGCTAATGCTGCACGATAGGCCGACATGTCTGCATCGGCCCAACCTCCATTCATTCCGTCTCCACCAAAATCTTGCACGCATCCAAGTACAATAACGATCATGCCCGCCGCTGGCCCCTTGATCGTCATCTCAGAATTGCTCATCAAAGTTGCCACGATGGAACCAATAATGGCGGTAAATATGCCTGCCAAAGGAGGGAAGCCACTCGCGAGAGAAATCCCTAAGCACAAAGGGAGTGCGATCAGGAACACCAAAAGTCCAGACAAAATGTCGGATCGAAAATAATTCAGAAATCCAGCAACGTTCCCAACTGGAATGTCTTGGGGAGTATTTTTTGTATTTTTAGTGTTCATTTTGGATGGGAAAGTTTTTGCAACGGTAATCGGATAAGGATCTCAATATTGCTACTACATAGCCTAGAGGCTGGCGATTGCGATCAAGTAGGACTTTGTTGGTGGATGTAGACGGCGCATTTTATTTCGAAGCGATGAAATTGCCGTTTCGAGTTAATCTAGTTTGCTTCACATTGCGGACTAAGGCTGTTTAATAACGTCACTTGGAAGTGGTGAGGAATCCTGGCTTTCGCTAACTTCACGGTGTCGTCCGAGTTCGATAGCGGCGTGATAGCGGGATGCAATACTGGGTCCCGGCACCAGACCGCCACCTACGATTAGTACTGTCAGCAAAAGTATCGAGATTCGCTCTGAAAACCTAGCTTGCAATGAAATTTGGGCGATCGGGCGTCGGCCAGTAAAGATGCGAAAATAGGCATGTAGGACGGCAATGCCGTTGAGCGCCGAAGCGATGACAACAACGGAACCGATGAGTGGGTACACTTCGACCGCTCCCTCTACCAATAATTCCATCGCGATGAATCCGATTGTCCCGGGAAAACCGATCGACGCGAGTCCGGTAAGCAAAAAAAATCCCGCAAACCTCGGCATATGTTGATAGAGCCCATGGTAGTCGTTCAGCGAAACACGTCCGATCCGCGACTCGATCGAACGCAACGTGACCCCAAAGCCTGTTAGCGACAGTCCCACGGACAACCACACACACAACGCACCTGCTAACCCAATCGGTGTTACGAGTTCGAGCCCGACCAACACCAAGGATGCGTTGCTCAGCAGAAGATAACAAAAGAATCTTCGTGCCTCGGTTTGTACCAACGCCATACCTGACGCGTATACCGCAGTGAACAGCGATACAATTGCGATCATGTGAAGGGCCCAATCAGGAGCAATCGGCAAAACCAATCGCATCACGGCATACGCGCCTGTCAATGGTGTCAGGAAGAGCATAGCCGTCCCGAACGTCGCCTTTTCGAATAGATCCGTCGTCCAGCAATGAAAGGGAAAAATTCCACTTCGGAGCAATGTTGCCGCAGACAAAATCGCGCCTGACATCAAACCAAGTGTCTCGCTCCCGCGGCCCAACTGAAACATCGAATAGCCGATCAACAACAACCCGGAAAACAGTCCCATGTGGATTGTGTAGACCCGTGTGCAACGTCCTCGTCGACGCATCTCAATCCAAGGTGGAATCGTGGCTGCAATCAACAAGCCGACCAAAACCCACGACGCTCGACAACTTAATGTAGCCAAAAGGATCGATTCGGATGCCAAAGCCCATGCAAACGAGAATCGACCTGCTTTCGTGCGAAGTGTCGATAGTACCGTCACTAAATAGATTAGCGCACCTAGTGGTAGGAGAGGTGCACTCAATTCATCGATCACGAATACATCTTGCTTAAACAGGAATGCAATAAAGTCCCAATGGTCGTGTGCTTCGTAGGACTCGAGCACCGAAAAATCGACCCATTCACCCAAAGCAAAGAGCAACGCGATCGCGCAAACAACAATGGACCAGTTTTGCGCCGACCGTCGATCACCGATCCACCATACTAAAATGGAACCTAAAGCGGGAGTCAAAATGGAATATTCCAGCCAAGGAAAATGCAGTTCGGGCATCATGCAACCCTTTCGGCCGATTCGCGGTGTGGTTCGATGGCATCAGATTCGCGAGACGGTTCGCGTGATAGCCAATCGGTCCATCGTCGTTCTTGGCGATCCGCCCACTGAAAAACCAATTTGAAGGGTTCGACAATCCACGAATCGAGAATCAGGTCCATGTATCCTCGCTCGTACCCGAACCGGTACCACCAACGTTTGAGCCCTATCGGCAATAGGCCTGCCATTCGGTCTTTCGAATCGGGCAATCGCATTCCGATTGCATTTTCCATTTCGTGATAGTCACTTAACAACGTCGGGGCCCGCAAGAGTTGCAGGGTTCGCAAGCAGGCATGCCCCATGATATGAATCAGTGCCAAGTAATAAAAACCAAATCCGATCTCGGCGACGATGATTCCAACTTGCGTGAGCGAAGCATATGCCAATGAACTCTTAACGTCGCTCTGCACTCGCGACATGATCGATCCAAACAACGCTGAAATCAATCCTAAGGCAACAACGGCAATCTGCAATTGCCAGGACGCTTCCAAGATCGGATTCACTCGCAACAGAAGGTAGGCCCCTAAATGCACGGATAGCGAACCGTAGAACACGGCGCTCGAAGGAGTAGGACCCTCCATCGCACGCGGCAACCAGCCGGAGAACGGCACCAATGCGGATTTACCTGCGGCAGCCAATAAAAATAGTAAGCCGATTTGGAGGGCATTCAAGGAAGAAATGGCTGCACTCCCATCTGGCCAGGTCCCTTGTCCTACAAATGATCCAAAGTCTCCCTCACCGGTCAAATGATGCATCAACAACGCACCGAGTAAAAAAGAGGCATCTGCTAAGCGGTAGACCGACCAAACGCGTTGACCATTCCGAACGGGATGTTCCCGTTCATGGAAGTAGGCCACAAGCAGGGCGGACGACAATCCAACTAACTCCCAGCCGAAGAACAGAGTTTCAATCGTTCCGGCCAAGGCGGAAATCGTAATACCAGCAACAAACAGCGAATAAAGCAGAAAGAACCGATGGTAACCTTCCTCGCGGTGCAAATACCTTCGTGTAAAAGAACCTACAACTCCGCACAGCACTAATGCAAGAATGGCAAAAGGGACCGAAAGGCGATCGAAGATAAACTTCCAGCGAAAGTGAAAATGCACTTCCGGAATACTCGCCCAATCGCCGAATTCGATTGGTACATAACGTCGGCCTGTGGCTATCATCAAAAGCAAGATCCCAATGGCTGGCAGCAAACTCATTAATACGGCGGATTGAGTTAAACGCGATATCGTCGTCTCGCTCAAAGGAAGGTTGACAAGCGCCGAAAATCCAAGAACGGCCACTAGCCCACACGGGGCTGCCACGACGACAAGGCCAAACCAATAAAACATTCCATCCAGGTCCATCATGATTGCACCTCCGAGGTCGCGTCGCCGAACGCTTCACGAATCGTTGCAAAAGGCAAATGCCCTCGCTCGGATTGGACCATTTCTGAAGAAGCTCCAACCTCTGGTAGCGAGTTATTCTGCACGTGATATGGCACAAATTCCCCTTTGAGGTAAAGCATGATTTGCGATGTGGCTACATCGATCAGCGCCAATTGCACCCAGTCTCCTTCAACAAGTGAACGAATCGCAGGATTGGCCTTCACGATTCGCTGCATAATTTGGGGAGTGGTCTGGACCACAAACAGAATTCGCAGCGGCTCATGGATTTCGACCATCTGAGCCGAAAGTCCTGGCCTTAAATCGGACGCCGCTCCCGTCATGACTCCAGCCAACGACGCGATGTTGTGTGGTAATTTCGAACCACAACCATACCCCTCTGGGTCAACCGTTGAAAAATAATATTCGAGGTTTATCCCGCCACACACCGGAATGGCAGCTTGGAGGATCCTTTCAACAATCTTCCCGTTTTCGTCGTCAATTTTTGGATCGTAAGAAGCGAGGAAGGCACGTCGATCGAGAAACAAGCCGCAGCTCCATTCGCGTTCACCGACGAAACAAAGTGCGTTTGTCGCATGATTGTACTCAGGTCTGGCTTGCGATAAATCCTCCGAGCGTTCCTCAACATGCTTAAGAGCCTCGGAGGGGGTCAACCCAAAACGTGCCGATTCAAATCGCCGAACGCGTTCCTGCGCGTTTCTTGCTCGCGCGTCGTCAATCCTGACTTGAATGTCACGGAAAAGAGCTCGCAATGGCCATGGCAGTCTGTCCAGGTCGTAATAGTCGACTCGATCGTTGCACGTGTTGTGAAAGCCACCGATGAATCGGACATCTTCGGGAATATGGATTCCAGCATGGGCAACCAATTCTCGCACGCGAGAATCGTTTGCCATCGACGCAAAGGCTCGCGCATTCGGCCCGCCGCGGCCGCCACTGCAAGCACCGCAGTTGTAGGCGGATTCATGTGGATTGTTTAAGCTACTGGAGCCGTGCCCCAGGAACAAGATGATCGGGGAAAAGTCTTTCACAAGTCCAATATCTTGAAGTATTCGTACAACAATTCCTGCCATTTCTTCGGTCGAATAGCCTTGCGAATCCCATTCCGGTCCTGGACCATTCCCAACTCGTTCCAAGTGCAATTCTGTAGCGGGTGGCCTAACCAGTCCGCCAATCGAATCTCGGATGCGTGAAGTGATATGCGGTGCTAAGACTCTAGCCACCAAGGGGAAAGTCGCGAGTGTTCCAAATAAGCCTGTAAGCATGCCCCCCAAGAAAGTTCGCGACCCGGAATGAACTTGATGGGACACGCGACCAATTAACTTGCGTCTCTGCGATCGCTTATCGCTTTCCATTTCGGCCGAAAAAGCTGGTTCCTCGCATACATAGTGTTTAGGAACAATGTTGATTGGGCAAAGCGGACGAAAATGAGCTTCCGCTGCGCCACGATAATACATGACTACAGCAAAGAAACCCGCTGCACCAAATGTTTCGCATCTCGATTCCACTTCTTCAAGATGTCGTCGAAAGGACTCCTCTCGATCATCAATACAAGTAATGACCTGGAATTTGGGTAGAGTTGAGCTAGAACGCAATAAACGCTTTTCGCGGCGTTTTCGGGAATGCACAGCAACCGCATCCAAGGCTTGAACGCGATATCTGCGTTCATATGCCAATTGGAAAACGCGTCTACGTTGCAAGGACGAGAATTCGTCCACTTCCTTCAAAAGTTGCGTCCACTCAGCAGCGTTCAGGGTCACCAAAGAGCTAGGCGTCCATTTCCGAAATTGAGCAATCTGAAAAATAGTGAATGCTCGTGACTCGATGGACCTACCAGCGTGCGATTGCGAATCCAGCCGCTTCGCTTGCCAGAGACCAGTCGAACGTTGCGATTGCGACTGAATCGTTTCCATTGCCAACCGGTCTAGAATCATCCGAACCGCTAAATATCCCACCAAGGACCCCGCTGGGGCGGGTTTCGGCGTCCACGGAGCAGAGGTTTCCATCTGCCATATCATTCCAGCCCAACCTCGGAGCGCAAGCAATTTTCGTTTCACCAGCTCTTCGCATGCATGTGAGTCAAGCTGGGATCGCTTCAGCTCCTCTTGAACAACCTCGTACGCATCTTGGTTTGCTGAACGGATCCGAACGATCTCAGTTGGCAATTGCTTCAACCAACCTGGCAACATCGCCATTCGTGATCCATAGAGTGAACAGAACGCATTCAGAAACCCATGCTCCCGATCCGGCATGGGCCAAGTTGCAAATCCTTGATCCAAGTAACACCCGCAAAATCGGATTAAAAAATCGTTAACGAGCCGGTTGGCCTCTCGCTGCTCAGCAGGCGTAGGCGTGTCAAGGGGAGTTTGGGCGTCACCGTTGTGGATCGTTCGAGAATCCGACGATTGCACGCCTTGCTTACAAGCGGCCCAAAGATATTCAAGTGTAAAGGACTTCCATTTCGCTTCAGGCCAAGCCTCTAAAGTAGATACGCTAGATCCATTGAGCAATTTTGGTAATATTGAAATTCGCTCGTGTGACGCTTTCTCGGCGTCACTCAAGTCGTTTCGAGTTTTCTCGACTATGCTGCGAATGTCTTCAGATTCCACTTCGCAGAAGAATTCTTGAAGAGCCCCTCCCTCTGCGATTAGCCAAGTCAATTCTCGATCAGGCAAAGTCCTTAGCGGATACTGCATCATCGCCAGTCGCAATTGATATCGAGTGCCAAACGACGCGACAAGCCGATCTGCCTCATTTCCAAGATCATCGAGCAATACTTGTTCGAGATCCTTCAAACGAATTCTCCCCGTTTGCATCTCCTTTCGAAATCGATCTTCACTGAAATAGGGTTGACTGTTGTAGATGCGAAGGCCTTCCAAGACCCCTTCGTCAAACGATAGATCCTCAAATGCATGCAACGTATTATGATGCACAAAGACCTTAATCGGGCCTTGTGATGGCAAGAAATGCGTTGCATGTAGCAGCCAACGGTCAATAGTGCGGCGATCCACGGAATGTTCCGGGATGTCCACATTACTCTGTACGGTAATCATAGAATTACTGCCTGAACTGTTTATCTAAACCGATTATAAAAACCTATCCGCCTTGACGTTCACCGCCCAAGAAAAAAAGGGACGGAACAAAAGGGCGCATAAACCCACTGTCATGCAAATCTTGCGCCCAAGGATGTGGCAAGTTTGCGGAAAAAGAGATCAGACGGTCAACCTAGAGAGTAAGTCAACCTAGAGAAATCACACTGGCGGACCGCGCTGTCCGTTGGCAACGGACAATATCGACACGGCGGAAACGAAATCGCCAGCAAGCCCTTCGGGGTATTGTGGAAGAAAGAAGTGGTCCGAAAAACTCAATAGGCAAGAAAAGCCCGTGTTTTCGAATTCCACTCGCGTATTATCCGCGTCCGAATCCTCTTGCACTTCTTCGATTAAACAGGAACCCGGAACCCCGGTCGCCGAACTCCATATGTCTAAACAGGAACTTGCAGCAACCGACCAAACCAAGCAGATTGCCACAACCGCATAGGCTCTAGGGGTGAACAAGGACGAACCATGTTGAGTGAATTTGGGTATTGGACAAGTATTCATCAACCCGCAACTTCAACGAGATTTGTGCTACTAAAGTTATTGTCTTTGGAATAAATCAGCCCGACACCGTTCATCCAGCATGTGAGAATCGCAGTGATGCTGTTCAAGCTATTCGAAATCGTCATTTATTGCAAGGGACTTCTGCACAATGGCCTGGAATCCTGGAATCGATCCAAATTCGCAACGTCATCGAACGTTGGTATGGATTACATTAAGGCGAGCGGTGAATGGGATTCAGTCAGCCAGCCCCGCCATCAATAGGATGCCGAAAAATATACCGAGAGGTAAGCACATCCGCATATGTTTTTGATACCAATTAGCCGTTGGGCGATAGCCCCGGTTTTCCAATTGCTCGACATTCGTCGAGAACCGGGGCTATCGCCCTTCGGCACTCAGTTTGTTCACTCGAAGACTCATACCGATGTGCTTATCGCGATAAATCATCAACACCGAAACGATGTACGAGCATACCATGAGCGAAAGCATTCTCAGCCAAATCGTCGACGGACGCACCGACCTTGTATTCGAATACATTGCTGCGGGTAACCAAGCTACTTCAGCCGACCAAAATGGTGTGTCTATCCTCAAATGGTGTGCCTACTACGGCGACGTGAGCGCGATGAAGTTCCTGCTCGCCAATG
>JAIPFP010000111.1 GCA_021736575.1 Pirellula sp.
CCCAACGCCTTCGTAGCGCCCACTTCCCATCGATCCTCCCACATGCCTCATTCGAGATTGCGAAGCTTGCTGTGTTGCTTTTTGCTGGGCAACACAATGATCACAAGCCTGCGCTACGCGTGTTTGTGTCGCAAGAACGGACACACCAAAACAAACCATCCAAAATGCAAACCGTTGCATCATGACACTCCCTTGGAAAGAACAATCGACTACAGCTTCGTGCTTTCAAAACTTGCGATCGTCCGTGATCCAACAACGCATACTACCGTCCCCGCATCGCAAAGAACTGTCAACCGCAATAAGGTCGGGGGGGTGACTACTTGACAACTGTAAGGCGTTGAAGCGAAACGACCTAGAGAGTTCAGAATTTTCAAAGTTTCTGAACTATTGGTGCGGAGCGGAGCGAGCCAGGCGGGTGAATGCCCTACCGATTTGCGAATCCTCACTGGACCGCACGGGCTGTTCCGGTAGTGCTTTGTCCAGACTAGATTTTTGGGTAGCTGGAGTCGCCAGACTTCAGTGCCGCAACGAAAAACCGAACTCTGGCGAGTTCGTCTAACATTGCCAACCCTAATTTTTAATATTGAGGGTTTAAGAGTAGAGCAATTGTCCTCAATTGCTTGCAAAACGATTGAGGACAATCGTTCTACAATTTTTCGCCAACCCCAAAATCTAAGTTGGACAAAGCGCTAGTGTGCCTCGCTACCAGTGACTTCCGATAAGAACTGAAAGAAGGCCTTTTTTCGCTCGGAATCGATGCCCCAGTTCACGGGTGGAGATTGATAGCCGTCGAGCATGGTCTCGCCTTTTCGTCGATAGTCAAACCAACCCCAAGACACGTGTTCCAAAATCGCAGATACGAAGTTGTTCGCTGGTTTATCGAAATCCTCATGGTCATCTTCGTTGAAGAGAATTGGCATTTCTTTGTATCCAGGAACTGCGCGGCTTTGCTTCACCATTGCCACGATGCGAGCAGGATCCTTGACCCCGTTGCCGTGCAGCAACAGGAAGTCCGAAGCTCGCACAACATTTTCCAGCGGCACTGCCCCACCACCGTAACTCGTCCCAACGAGCAAACGCCGACCATCGCGTTCCGTTTTCCGGACGCGTTCGATCAGTTCGTGCACTCGTTTTGGTTTCAAAATCTCATGATCGTACGCTGCTACGTTGGTTTCGTTGTTTATTTCCACAAGCACATTTCGCCATCCCCCATCTAACAACCACTTCGTTGCCGTGTCGGTTGCTCTCAAGACCGCAGATTCATCTCGAATATTCTGATCTTGGCCAAAATAGAAATACCCAAGAATCACTGCCATCCCGTTTTCGTCAGCAGCATCCAAGACACGGCGCATCCGATCTGCAAATTCGGGGCGAAGCGAACCTTCGATATCGAAACCGCTGGATAGCCACGTTTGCTTGCTCGAGTACCCTTCGGGCGAGCCCCCTTGGAAATTGACAGTAACCGCAAGAAGGCCCTTGGATTTCCAGTTTGGCATCGAGGCAATGAATTCGCGAACGTTGCGTTCTGCATCCCAATTGCCGGTATCGTTATAAGCCCATCGCTTGGCAGTATCGGGATTTAAGTCATCGTAGGTCGCTTGTACCATTCTTGAATTCATCAGTAACCCCTCTATGCGATGTCCCTTCCATGTACGACCCGAATAAGTTGGCTTGCCGTTGATGTGGAAATCTTCGCCGACAATCGTCAAAACTGTTTTTCGCGGTGGCGCAGCCAAGCAAGGGGGCATTGCCAACAAACAGGTGAACAAGAGCGAGGTTGCAATCAGTGCGGTTTTCATATCGGTTAAGTAACTTTCAACGAGGCAAGCCGTTGTATTATTGATAACGGGCGGGAGAGGCTTCTGCCGTACCGCACATGTCTACAGTCCTATCAGTTTACACACATTGGGTGCGTACGATTTCAGTAGGCTTACCGACGATGCAGGCAGCAGACTTGGCTCAAGCGGGACAACCTTGGTATGCTCCGACGAGTACTCACCAGCAGAACGGCCGTACTTGAAATCAAACGTTAACCAACCCTGCTCAAGTGCACTTGCCACAACTTGTGCTGGATTGGGGACCGAGAGATAGATTTGGTGTTTTTGGGAACCCGAGTTCGGGTCGGCCTTGGACATAAGGCGCTGCAAGAAGAGTTGCCGAAACAAGTCTTTGGCAGTCAACTGCGCCGGGTTAACAATCTGAATTTTTTCCGCGATCAACGCCTGGTAGGGAAGCTGACCGTTTGAGTCGCGATACGATCGCAATCTTGCAAAGGCCTTTTCAATTCGATCCGATTCGAACGGAAAATGAGTACAACCCAACATGATGTATTGAATCGGCTCTGGAGTCCCGACGATCGATTTACGATAGTTCTCCATCAGCGTGGTCACATCGTACCGAATGTAGTTTTCGATGGAGTTGAGTTGCCAAGTGCTTGCCTCGTTCGGATTGCCAACTACCTTTTCCATATCAAACCCCTACTCTTGCAATAGCTTTGGATCGATGGGTGCTTCAGCCCGGACGGTCGAAGGACCTCGATATTGGATCGCACCCGATTTCTCAATGGAGATATCCGGGTTAGCCACGAATGCAGGATCACCTTCGATCGCTCCGGCGAGTCCCAGGCTCCCTTGTTGCGTGATCTTGGGTACCAACAACCCACGACGACCGGCGGTTTGCCCGATGGCCCGGGGGTACGCTCCACTATTGCAAGTACCCAAGGTTGCAAGCACCGCCACCGCCCCTTGCTTGCCACCTTCTTTGACTTGATCCATGATCGCCCCTGCACCTGCTTCGACCACCCCGACCGTGACGATAGGAATCTCCCATTGCTCCAGGGCTCTGCGGAGATCTTCTAGACCAAAGGCTGTGGCGGTGTTGCATGCAATCACGATGGCCTTGACTGGCGGCTTATCAAACGACGGTTTCATCGCGCTGCGATTAGCCCAATAGCGATTGCCCAATAGAAAGATCGAATCCTTGATAATCAGCTCTCGCAAGAAATCTTCGCGGCCACGTTCTGGATAGTTGCCATAAGGCATGTTGGCTTGATCGCCGAGATAGATGAATCGCTCCGACTGAAAATCCGGGATGCCGTCCGCACCTGGCTTTCCCGATTTGTTGTCGTGCAAGTCGCTGGCCAAGATCGCTTCAAGAACCGTTAATCCTCCGATGCCAGAATCAAAAACCCCGATCGGAAGTTGGCTTCGGTCCCCCGCATAGGCTGCGAAATCGATCGAAGCAAAGGGTGTCGTTGGGGTGCTTCGATCGAGGCCTGAACGGGTCGGCGCAGTCTTGACCATCGCGACGAGTTTTTGAACCGACCACGCTGGATTCTCATTTGTTTTCAGTCGAGTGGCGGCGTCTGTTGTTGCTTTCGGTTTGCGGATCGCATGGCCGGCCAGAGCGCCAGTGGCTTGCCCTTCGTAAACCGCCAAAGCACCTTCCACGAGGACATGCTTGATGCCGGAAGGAGTCAAATAGGGTTGGTCGTAGGTCGCTTGATCGCGGAACGAATTCGGATCAAAAACAACGACGTCGGCAATCGTATCTACCTTCAGTCGACCGCGATCGGTAAGTCCCAAGATGTCAGCCGGTAACGATGTTGAACTTCGGATTGCAGCGGCGAGAGATAGCACTCCGTCCTCGATCGCGTATCGGCCAATTTTGCGTGGGAATGTCCCAAAGGAACGCGGATGTGGTTGGCTGGCCGTTGGTACTTTCGCGCCACCGTCGCTGGCGGTTGCGACCCAGGGTAATTTCATCGCCATTCGAACGTCGTCTTCATTCATTCCAAAATTAACCACTGCTGCGCCACCCTCGCGTTCAATGATCATGACGATGTCCGCCATTTCACTTTTCTCCGCAGTCGCGATTTCGTCGAGCGACTTTCCTATCCAATCAGGACGGAACTTGCATGTCGCCAATTGAATGCGGTGGGTGGCTGCCAGGGATTTGATGATCGCCACGCGAATTTTTTCGGCCGTGGCTGGGTCATTGAGTCGTTTTTTAAGTTGTTCTCGGCCACCTTCCCTTGCCCAACTCGGTAGGAGCGTTGCTTCCAGTGAAGTGCTCGACGCAGTATACGGATACTGATCGACGGTGATTGCTATCCCCTCGGCTCGCACTTTCTCGATTAGGGCGGAAGCGACATGGAGCGTTCCCCATGAGGGAGTACCGCTGGCTTTGAAATGGGACACGTGAACTGGCAGGCCGGCTTCTTTTCCGATTCGGATTATTTCTTGGATGCTATCGATAAGTTGCGTTCCTTCGTTTCGAACGTGGCTTGCGTAGATGCCTTTGTGTTTCGCAATGACCTTGGCTATCTCGATCAACTCCTCGGTTTTTGAGAAGGTTCCAGGAATATAGATGAGTCCAGTCGACATTCCGAAAGCACCGTCCTGCATCGCTTTGTCTGCCAGAACACGCATCTTTTCCAGATCTGTGTCGGTTGGCAATTTGTTTTCTTTTCCCATAACACGTTCGCGAAGGCTACCGTGTGGTACTAGATGAATGATGTGCGTGCCGGCACCTTCTTTATCCACTTCATCCAAGAACTTGCCGACATCGGTTGGCCCGAAACCGCAATTGCCAGTCACGGATGTCGTACATCCTTGTAGCAAGTAATTAACGTTGGCGCGTGTGTCGCGTTTCAGAATGGAATCGTCGCTGTGAGTATGCAGGTCGATAAAACCGGGGGAGATCACGAGACCTTCGCAATTCAAAACCGTGTCGGCTGGTCGATTGAGATTTTTCCCAATCGCAATGATTCGACCCTTTCGAATGGCGATGTCGCCGAAAAAGCCCTCGCTGCCGTCTCCAACGTGAATCGTACCATTTCGCAGCAGCAGATCACATCGCTCGGTCTCATCTGCACTCTTTGCCACGTCAATCGGTGAAAGTTGGAGCAGCAAGGCCAAGAGACACAAAACGCCTTTCGGCCAACAACATCCGTTCGATCGTTTCAATAGTGATGTAATTCGACAATATCCAAGCGGTTCCAAACGTTTGGTGTCGATCGAGCGGGAGCGTTTATCGATGTTCATGAATTCTGTTCAACCGATTTGCGGTGGGGGACTCGCGAAAAAGTTAACCTGCGTAACGCCAAATCAGTTTAACCCGGAGTATTGCACGTCTGGTGAGAGCAAGAGAAATAAGTTTCGTTGGCATTCTGCTTTTTTGTCGATAACCCAGCCTTGTTGCGGAATGGCTTGCGTCCAATTCACCTCGCGCCAGAGTCGTTCGGTTATCATGGTGAGTCGCTATGCGCCCAGATTCCTCACCTCGATCGGGACAAACATGTCACTACGCATCATTCGCCTTGGTTCAATTCTATTCACGGTAGGACTATTCCTTTATTCCAGTTTGGCTTCTATAGGTTCTGAACCCAGCATCGAAACGTTGTCGTTCGGCAAATTGCCCAATGGTGACGATGTCAAGAAGTTTACGCTGCGAAATGGCCGAGGGATTGAAGCGGATGTTGTTGAGTACGGTGCAACCCTGACTCGATTGCTCGTCCCGGATCGAAACGGCAAGTTGAACAACGTAGTTCTTGGCGCCGATTCGCTCGAGGTATACGTCAAGGGATTCCCGGCGGCCTCGATCATTGGTCGCTATGCAAACCGTATTCGAGGTGCCAAATTTCCATTGGACGGTCGCGATGTTAGCTTGACCAAGAATGCAGGTGAAAACCACATCCACGGCGGAAAAAGCAATTTTGCAAAAGTGCTCTGGAGGGGAGTCGCTTCACTCAACGATGGCGTGCCGCAGGTTGCATTAACCTACGAAAGCCAGGATGGCGAAGAAGGTTTCCCAGGTAAACTCGTCGTCACGGTTACCTATTCCCTTTCGGACCGAAATGAACTGTCGATTGACTATCAAGCCAAAACAGATAAGCCAACGGTATTCAACTTAACCAATCACGCATACTTCAACTTGGCCGGCAATGGAGGCGACGTCCTTGACCAGGAGTTGCAGTTGATGTCGAACACCTATACGGTCGCGGATAAGGCATTGATCCCGACCGGCGAGATTGCATCCGTCGCTGGAACGCCGCTTGATTTCAGGCAGCCACACCGAATCGGAGAGAGAATCGAACAGTTGAGCGAATCGACGCGTGGTTACGACCACAATTATGTTTTGGCGGGTAAGGCGGGTACTCTACGTCCCGCAGCCAAAGTGACCGACAAGAAGTCAGGGCGCGTGATGGAATGCCTGACAACCGAACCCGGAGTCCAGCTTTACACGGCCAACGGGTTCAATGGCAATCCGTTTCCGAAACATGGTGGTTTTTGTTTAGAGACGCAGCACTACCCGGACTCGCCGAATAGGCCTGAATTTCCGTCGACTACGATTCGTCCAAATGAAAACTGGAAGTCCAAGACAGTCTTCCGATTTTCCGTTGAGAATTGAAAATGGTCACATAGGATGGCGCGACGCTGGCTGTTTTTGCCCCTTTAGGTGGTAGCCAGACTGAATGGGTGTGGCGGGTGATTTAGTACAGTCGAACGGATAACTCGGCTAAAATTCGCATTCCTAGTGCCACTGATTGGAATTAACGTCGCACGGGAGACTACTCGTTCCCAGGCTCTGCCTGGGAACGCATTGGTGTGGAGGCTCCTGCCTCTCGAGTTCACAAACTAAGGATGCATTTCGGCGAGGCGGAGCCTCGCTTACGTTGAGTTACCAGGCAGAGCCTGGTAACTAGATTGCACAGTGCCAAAAGCTGCCGATTTATCTGAAATGGCTTGCAATTTCTGCAATCACTTCGTAGTTTAGGTGTTCTCATCCTCACACCTAACATCGCCGTCAACCTGAGGTTTGCGTGAGAATTCAAGAACAGCCGACATGCAACGCGTGGAATCATAGCAGCCAGCATGCATTTCAGTATCTCAATGCGTTGAACGAAGAGGGGATCGTCGTCCGGTCCCGACGCAACATGCTCAAAGCGAGCATGCAAGGCATTGCGGGACTGTCGATCCCTTTGCTGCTTAAGTCGAATAGCGACGCGATTGCCAGCGGCACGGGAAGTCGCAAGAAGAAAAGTGCCATTCTGCTGTGGATGACGGGAGGCCCAAGCCAGATCGATACTTGGGATCCAAAACCCGACCGGCCACTCAACAATCGTGGTCCATTTGGAACGATTCCAACCAAGCTGCCAGGTGTTCGCATTTGCGAGCACTTGCCGAAGCAGGCCGCCATGCTGGATCGGTTCACGATTATTCGATCGGTGGATGCTAAGTTCAGCAATCATGAACCGAATATGGTCTTTCAAACATCCAATCTTGAGGCCGAACCTCGCTCGAATCCAGAAGCCAAGCATTATCCAGCCATCGCATCCATTGTCGCAAAGGAACATGGTGCGAACGATCCAGCCATGCCACCTTACGTCGGCTTCTATCGTTCGCCGAGCCACATCGCGTTCGGTGGAGATCTTGGGCAGCAATTTGATCCAATGCAAGGTAACTTGGCTGCCAAGTTGCCGATCTATGACCTAGTTGGCAAGGACTCGGGGAAAACAAGTACTGGAGACATGTTCCAACTTTCGAAAGGCCTTAGCCATGAACGCATTCTCGATCGCCGTCAACTGCTTACGGACTTAGATCAGTTTCGGCGCGAAATTGACATCAGCGGTTCGATGGGGGCTGCCGATATTTTCCAGCAGAAAGCCGTCGATATGCTTCTCGGCCACCAGGCCCGCCAAGCATTCGATCTGTCATTGGAACCCGAAGCGAATCGCGAACGCTATGGAAATCATTTGTGGTGCCAGCAAGCCTTGCTTGCGCGTCGGCTGGTGGAGTCTGGCGTTGCCTTTGTTTCGATCGACCTCAGTTATCACACCGCGAGCGGAACGTGGGACAATCATGGGGATAATGTTCCACCCTATGGCGGAATCTCGCGAGGTCTCAAACCGCTGCTTCCGCTGTTCGATCATCTCTTGACCACGTTGGTTCTCGACCTCGAAGAACGAGGCCGTCTCGATGACGTACTGATCATCGCGATGGGTGAGTTTGGTAGGACTCCCATGATGGGCACGCAAGGGAGTAGCGACGGAAGAGACCATTGGCCACAAGTCATGTCGATGGCAATGGCAGGTGGTGGACTTAATCATGCACAAGTCATTGGTGCGACGCATGCCGATGGAGGTACGATCAAAGAACGTCCCGTATCTCCGGGCGATCTCGCAGCCACGATCTATCGGTACTTCGATGTGCCTTTAAACGGGCAATATCTGGACCGACGTGGGCGTCCTCGCAATTTCGTGGACCAAGGCGAGCCGATCGCAGAACTGTTTTAGTGCGTCTCCGACTAAGTTGCACGACGCTCCGCCGTCGTGATTCCTTAGTTGCACGACGCTCCGCCGTCGTGATTCGTGCGACGCGGAGCGTCGCACAACGAAGGGCAATGCGACATCAAGCACCGACTCGCTTCATGACTGCATCCAGGGTCGGCTTGATGGCTGCCGCACTCGCCTTTAGCCCTTGCATTTCCTTGGGCCAGAGGTCGATTTCGATGCGTTGCACTGCGCCGCAGCGCCCAACCACCGTCGGTACCGAAATCGCCACGTCGCGAATGCCATAGCATGCACCATCTTGAATCGTGCTCACCGGCAATATGCGATTCTGATCCAATGCGATCGAATGAATCACGTCTCGGATCGCGATTCCAACTGCAAAGCCTGCGCCACCCTTCTTCGAAATACACTCTGCTCCTGATCCCTTGGTCCTTGCAAAGATTTTCTCCGCAATCGTGCTGTTCCAGCCCGGATATTTGTCTAAGGGCAACGAACCGACGGTCGCGCTCGACCAAATCGGTACCATGCTGTCCCCGTGTTCACCCAAAATGATTCCACGCGTTTGCGTGGGTGCAGTCCCGAGCTGCTCGGCAATCAACGAACAAAATCGGATCGTATCCAATTGTGTCCCAAGCCCCAATACCTGCGTGGCTGGCAGTCCAAGCTTCTTGGCCGCAACAAAAGTTAAGATATCAACGGGGTTGGATACCACCAGAACTTTGGCCGTCGGCTTCACTCCCACCTTCTTAACTTCGTCAAGAATCCCATTGAAAAGATCTGTATTGCGATTGATGAGATCCAATCGGGATTCATCCGGCTTGCGGCGTAGTCCAGCCGTGATGCAAATGATATCGGATGAGGGGATGTGTTCGTAACTGCCGGACGTGACGCGTTGATCGGCGACGCTGGGGCTGCCATGCATGATGTCCAAGGCGTGACCGGCGGCTGCGTTCGCGTTTAGGTCGAGCAAAGCAATCTCACGGACCACGCCTCCGCATTGCAGCGCAAAGCCTGCACACGAACCTACTAGTCCACCACCGCCAATTATGCTGACTTTCATATGAATTCTGCTCTATCTTGATTCGAAATGATTTTTGCCTATCGTCACACAACTAACTTTAGCCTTGCAATTGCTTCATCACTTGGGCCGTGATGAGCTTGATCAGTTGCTCTTGATCGATTCCCGCCAGCCCATCGGCCGACGACGAACTCGTCGACTTGAGGACTGGTGCAATGCCTGCCATCGACTGACTAACGGCCTGTTCTACTTGGCTTGAAGCTGGCATCGGTGGCGGTGCAGGGAACGCTCGTCGCTGAACGCCCGACTCTTTCCAAGAGTTACGGAAAATGTCGTTGGCACACACGTCGCAGTTCTTGTACTCTTCGGTATTGCGAGGATCCGACCAGCCCCAATTCTGCTTCAACGTCAGTAGCTCCCGTTCTTCGTTCTCCGTAAAGTACGAAACGTTGCCAAGCTGCCGAGCCAGCATCAGCATGCGGCAATAAGCATCGAGGATCTCCGTCCACCAATAGGCTTGTTCGACATCGAGACCGTAACTGACCGTGCCGTGGTTCGCCAAAATGATGACGTTGGTCTTGTCCACAAACGGCAGAATCGTTTCCGCGAAGGCTTTTCCACCTGGTGTTTCATAACGCGTGATCGGTACGTCGCCAAGGAATACTTCCACTTCTGGCAGCACGCATTGTGGGATTGGTTCACGGGCGATTGCAAATGCGGTCGCATGCGGGGGATGGCAGTGCACCACGCTCTTAATGTCCGCCCGTTTCTTGTATATTTCGAGGTGCAACAAGGCCTCGCTGGATCGCTTTTTGATCCCCGAGGTCTGCTTGCCTGTCATGTCCATCGTGCAAATGTCCTCGGTCTTGAGGAAGCCTTTGCTGTGCATAGTCGGAGTGCAGAGCACTTCGTTTTCGCTGATGCGAACGGTGATGTTGCCATCGTTGGCGGCTGCGAATCCTTTGTTGTAAAGGCGACGGCCGATTTCACAGATGTCTTGCTTGATCTTGTGTGGGTTCATTAGATGTTCTTGGTTCTTGGTTCTTGGTTCTTGGTTCTTGGTTCGTTGTTAGGTGGGATAGGCTTCCAGCCTGTCTTTTTCAGAGTCACGACAGGCTGGAAGCCTATCCCACTTTAGTTTTTCGGTATGTTTAGCTCATCGATGATGGCTGCGTTGTACGCATCGACTGGTTTCTGACTAGGGCGAAACGGTTGAGCCGCTTCGCCTCCATCGCTCACCGCAATGATCGAACCATTCGCAGCGCCCAGGTCGTCCCATACGACGACGAGATCGGGCTCGGCGGATGGCCGCCCAAGTAACTTCTCGCCATACGCTTCTGCCGTCTTCAGACTGCAGCCAACAAAAGTTGGGTGAACGCGGCTAAGCGTGACTTTTCCGTTGACTTGATAGAGTTGCATTGCGTCGCTTGCTTTCGATCAAGAGTGGTTTTGAAGGTGTTGGAAGAATCGACGTGCGACATTGCAGGCCGATGGAATGTTCCAGGATTTGGACGACAAAACTAAAACGTTGACGGGCACCTCGCGAAGCACGTCGTCTAGATCGGACCAATGGGCGATGACTGCGGGACGCAATCGGTCGTCGCGGGCTGCTTGCCAACATGCTGCGTGCGGCGATTCGACGATCGCGACTCCTGCTTGATGGCCAGTACGCAATTTTTCGGCGATCGTTCGCATGGCGGTTGCGTCGTCGGCTGATTTATCGATTACCGCAGCTTGCTTGGAGCAAAGTTGCTTCGCGATCGATGTCATGTAATTTGTCGAGCCAGCGACGACTAACCGTTGCGGTCTCGCGAGAGCATTCGGACTCGAGTTCATGCTGGACGTTTCGCCGATGGCGCTGCGGACGAGCTCGACGCGGTCTAGCTCGACGCGGAGTTCTCGGCAGTAATCTTTGGCCGCAGGTGTTAACACGGCAGTCCTGCCAACTTCAAGGACTTGGATTCCGGCGAGTCGATTCTTAAGCGATTGCAGGCTGATCACTTGATCCGTGAGGCTCAATCGGTTGGATAGAACGGACTTTTCGCTATGGGATTGCGCACCGATCGCGGTCAAAGTGCTTAGCACCCGACGAACGATGGTTTCAATTTCACTAGCGGTCGGAGTCATGGGGGAAGTTGGAAGTTTGAAGTTTGAAGTTGGACGGGATTTAGCCTTAAGCCTTAGCCTACTCTATCATCTACCAGGCCTAGGACGGCCCAGCGGATTGGACTGTTCTCGACACCAAATATTTCTTTCACGGCTCCACCATCGCTAGTTAGCATGACGGTTTCTCCAGCACCTGCACCGAGATGATCGACCGCCAAGAGCGGCGGACCGTCTGGCGATTTGCCATCGGACAACATTGGCTGACACACCAACAACTTGAGGTTATCAAGCGTTCGGTGTTTGACCGTGGATGTCGCGTTTCCAAGTACGAGTGCTATCTGCATGGATCTTTGGTTCTACAAGTGGCTGATGCCGCCGAGGACGTGCAAATCTTCGATCAGTGAGCAGCGTCGTTCTCGGGTGAAAGTAAGTGGTGTCGTAACCCCTTCGCCGGTTGGACCTGCGATCGAGAACGACAGGTAACCTTCGCCTCCAAGACCGAGCGAGGCCATACACGGTCCGTTCTTTACGAACAAGGTCGTGTCCATGAGACGTCCCATCTTGGTCATGTTCCGAACGTTGCGTGAATGAATGATGCTGGTGTGGCGGTATCCATGTTCGGCTTGCTGCGCCAATCGAACCGCTTCGTCGAAGTCACGGCATCGAACGAAAGGAACAAACGGCATCATTTGCTCGGTTTGAACAAAAGGGTGATCCGAAGTTGTCTCGCCAAAGACCAACTCGACTTTAGGATCGATGGTGCGACCTGCGGCGGCTGCGAGTTTCACTGCGTCTTGCCCCAGGAGCTCTTTCTTGGCCCCGTAGTGTTTGTCGGCCCCTTCGCCCACGACTTGCAACGCCGCTTGAGTCAATCGATCGATTTCACTGGCGATGAGTCGAACCGCACCCGCTCGTTCCATGGCGGACATCATTGCGTCGAATACACTCCCAACCACGAATACTTCCTTTTCTGCGATACAGAGCAGATTGTTGTCGTAGGCTGCACCTTGGATGATGCAACGAGCAGCATGGTCAAGGTCCGCGGTTTCGTCGACGACCACCGGCGGATTGCCGGGACCGGCTACCACGGCGCGTTTGCCGCTATTGAGGGCGGCTCTAGCAACAGCAGGACCGCCGGTCACACAAATCAGTGCAACGCTGCGATGCTTGAAGAGCTGTTGGGCGGTTTCCAGGGTTGGTTCGCAAATCAGAGAGATCAAATTGTCGATTCCTAGGTCCGCATGGATGGCTTGATTGAATCGTCGAACTCCTTCGGCGGCAACTTTGCGTCCGCTTGGGTGTGGGTTGACGACCACCGCGTTGCCACCAGCGATCATACTGACTGCATTGCCAGTAATGGTTGGGAGCGAGTGCGTCACAGGCGTGATGGCCCCGATGACACCAAACGGTGCATGTTCGATGACGGCCAATCCGTAATCGCCGCTGAAGCATTCCGTTTTGAGGAACTCGACGCCCGGTGTTCGTTCGCCGAGCGTCTTGAGTTTGGCGATCTTGTGTTCAAGTCGACCGATCTTGGTCTCTTCCATTTCCATTGTCCCGAGTTCGACACAATTCTCGATCGAGATGCGTCGGATGTGGTCGATGATTTTCTTGCGGTCCGCGATCGGGCGTTCTCGCAATTGCTCGAAAGCGGTGCGAGCGGACCGCACGGCGTCATCGGCGTTGCTGAAGAGCCCAAAACGTCCCATGGCCAGACTGCTCGTTGTGGCTGAGTTCGATGCCGCCGAGCTCGGTGCCGCTGAGCTCGATGCAACTGCTTGCTTGCCTCGAACCTCGCTGAGCACTTGCTCAACAACCGAGCGGATAAGATTTTCGTTGATTTGCATAGGTGTTCTGCGTATTGGTTATTGACGCTTGTAGACGTTATTTTTTTCGATATGCACCGTGTCGACGATGCCGATGATGACACAATCGATCGGTAGTTTGCTGGTCTCGGGTGTGAACCGAGCACTGCTCCCCTGCGTGATCAAGACCATGTCTCCGACTCCTGCGCCGAGAGTATCCACGGCAATAAAAGTACGGCCAGTCGTGATTAACTCGGAACGTTTCGTCGGTTCCAAACGAAAGGGCTCTACGACGAGCAGCTTTTGGCCGATCATCGTGTCCACCTTTTGCGTGGAGACAATGGCTCCAGTAACTTTTGCAACGAACATGGTTCTGTCTCTTGGGTTGACTGCTCTATCGTTGGATTGCGGCAACCGTTTGGCGGGCCACCACTAGTTCCTCATTCGTTGGTACGATCCAAATTTGGACCTTACCCGTTGAGTCATCGATTCTGCGTTCCGATCCGCGAACCTTGTTACTTAAGTCGGAAAGCCGGATTCCTAAGTCATCCAGTCCTTCGCAAACCGCTTTGCGAATACCTGCACCGTTTTCGCCGATTCCGCCTGTGAAGACGATTGCGTCCAAGCCACCGAGAGCCATTAGCATGCCACCCATCTGACGGCGGATCTCTGCCACATAGACATCCAGTGCCAATTTCGCATCGGTGTTGCCAGCATCTGCCGCTTGTTCAAGATCTCGAATGTCGCCTGACAGGCCATTCGATAAACCGAGCAAGCCTGCTTGTGTGGACAAGTGATGCAGCAATTTTTCCAGCGTCATGCCGGTGTGCTCCATCATCAACGGCAAACTGTAGGGATCCAAATCTCCGACCCGGTTGTTTTGAGGCAAACCGGTTTGAGGACTCATTCCCATTGTGGTTGCCATGCTCTTGCCGTCACGAATTGCGCATAACGACGAGCTGCCCCCGAGGTGGCACGAGATGATTCGAGCGTCTGAGCGCCCCAGCAACTCCGCCATCCGTCCTCCGATGAAGCGATGCGATGCGCCATGAAATCCCCATTTGCGAATCGGCAATGCGTTGGCAATGCTGGCCGGTAAGGCATAGCGTTTCCAAGCTTCTGGAATCGATTGATGAAAATCGGTTTCAAACGCAGCGACCAAAGGTATCTGCGACATTCCGGCCAACTGCTTCATGGCAGCCATGTAAGGTGGATTGTGGGCCGGTGCTACGGAGTTCATTTCGTCCATGGCTGCCAAGACCTTTTCATCAATACGCTGCACGCCGGACAATCGTCCGCCGTGAACCGCTTTGAAACCGATAGCGCTGATCTCCGACGCATCCTTGATACAACCATGGGTTGGATCGGTAAGCTGAGAGATGCAGGCTTCGACGGCAACACCGTGAACAGGAATCGATTTGGTCATTTCACCGCGGTATTCGCCGATTTCGACGAAACAGCGACTTTCCGAAGACCCGATGCGTTCCACACCACCGCGCGCGAGCTGCCGCTCGTCGGACATGTCGAACAATCGATACTTGAAACTGGTTGAGCCTAAGTTGGCAACGAGAACCTTCATGGTCTATCTGTCACTCCGTTGAAAGGGATTACTTAAAGAACGCTGCCGTGAGACCTTCAGCAGGTCGTGCGATGACGTGGCTGCTAACCAACTCACCCACTTGGGAAGCGGCTGCTGCACCTGCCTCGACGGCTGCGCGGACGCTGCCTACATCGCCACTGACCATGGTTGTGACATAAGCGCCGCCGATATCGACTCGCTTAACGATTTCGACGTTGGCAGCTTTGGCCATCGCGTCGGTCGCTTCGATCAGTGCCAAGAGACCTTTGGTTTCAATCAATCCTATTGCGTTTTGCATGTTGTCTAAACTCTTGTTTGTTGTTGGAAATGGGTTGGTGTCGGATTACTAAGTCGGATTACTCAGCCGAGGATGATGGAGCGTTTACTTTGGGGACCTTGTGCAAGTCATCGTGAGGTCGCGCAATCACTTGGACGCTCATGACTTGTCCGATTCGTCCGGCGGCAGCCGCCCCAGCATCGGTGGCTGCTTTCACAGCCGCGACGTCACCGCTAACAAATGCCGAGACCAAACCGCTACCAACTTTGTCCCAGCCGAGGAACTTGACGTTGGCCGCTTTCATCATCGCGTCGACAGCTTCGATCAAGGCCACAAAGCCTTTGGTCTCGATCATGCCGAGCGCTTCATTCACTTTTGCCATAAAAACTTTCTCCAAAATAAAAGGAAACTAAGGGTGTAAAACGTGGTTTTCGTGTGTGGCGTAAACTAGTGCTCATGGCACTTGCAAGGTTGTTGTTTCTTGAGCTCAATTGCGGTGGCTCGGTCGAGATCGCAAGCGTTCCCTTCATCGGTATCGATGTGAACTTCGAGCTTCGCCGCCGCGTCTTCGCGAACCAACAAGTCCTCGAAGGTGACGGAGCATTGATTCGACTTGACGCTGAGTGTCATGAAATCGCCATTCTTCACTCCGTAGTAGGCACAATCCTTCGGGTTGATATGAACGTGACGTGCGGCCCGGATGACTCCTTGAGCTAACTCGACGGCGCCGGCAGGGCCGACGAGAACACAACCGGGCGTCCCCGCAATGTCGCCGCTGTGCCGAACGGGAGCATCGATTCCAAGCGAGATCGCATCGGTATAGGCGAGTTCAACTTGACTGGCTTTCCGCGTTGGGCCAAGGACGCGAACGTTGGGTAGCATGCGCCGCCGTGGCCCAACAATCATGACGGTTTCGGCAGCCGCAAAGAAGCCATCTTGATAGAGCCCTTTTTCCGGGGTCAATTTTTTGCCTGGGCCGAAGAGCTTTTCGACATGTTCGTCGGTGAGGTGAATGTGACGAGCCGAAATGCTCACAACCAGATTGGGTTTGTAAGGTTCCAATCCGGTGCTCGAGGATGACGAGCCCGTGAGAGCTCGTGTGACTGCGGATCGTACCAGCGATTCGATGGCCTTGGGATCTAGGTTTTGAATGGATGTCGTCACGATATGTGCTCGCGTGTAGTGGTTTCGATGCTGTGTTCTGACTCGTGCTCACGGTTTTGTTCTGAAAGTGCCGCCGACGAGAGAATCAGTTGGACATTTGCGCTGTCGATGTAGTCTCGCCAAGTAGCGGAAAGCTCGTCATCCACAACGAGAGTGTGAACGTCGGACCAATCGCAGAGCCGGGCCAAGCTCGATCTGCCGAATTTCAAACTGTCGGCCACGATGATGGTTCGGTCAGCACATTGCATCATGGCTCGCTCGGTTTCAACGAGAAGCATGTTGCTGTTGTAAAAACCTTTGGCATTCACACCCGCCACGCTCAAAAACGCTTTTTGAACATTCAGCGACTGCAACATTTGGTTCGAATAACTTCCTAGCGTCACGCCAGTGCGGTTGTGCAAGGCTCCTCCGAGCAAAACTAAGTCGACTGAATCGCTGGACGAAAACAAGTTTGCGACAGGGAGTGAGTTGGTTACGATTTGGAGTGGACGACCGACGAGCTGTCTAGCCAGTTCGTACGTTGTACTGCCGCCGTCGAGCAACAGGGTGTCGTGGTCCTCGATGAGATTGGCCGCCGCCAGGGCGATGAGACGTTTCTTTTCCCAATGACCAGGGTTCTTCTTGGATTCAAACTGCTTGACGCTGGTGGTCGGTCCCGTGGAGAAAACGCCACCGTGCGTTCGTTTGGCTTCCCCTGTTTCCTCAAGTACCTCCAAGTCGCGTCGAATGGTTGATTCGCTGACCTCCATCGCCTCCCGCAAATCGGGAATCGACACGAAGCCATGTTCGCGAATCATTTCGCGCAATTTGGCACGTCGAACGACCGACCCGTTGAGCTGACTGGTTGGAATCATGGAGAGGATGAGAGAATTCTTTCACACTGGAGGAACGCTTTTCAGAGTATGACCGAAGTAAACCCGTTTTTCAACGCCGCCCCGTCCATTTATGGCAACATTAAATCTTTTCGTGACGGAATGTGACGGTTTTAGAGAAAGAATTCATTCATCTCCGGAAAAATAGGGAGAATTGTTAACCTGTGCGGTGATTGGAGGGAGCGCTGCACACCCAAGTGAGTCGGTGAAAGAAAACATGCTCCGTGAATTCGCGGCCCAATCTTTGAGCTCGTCTGCTTACCGATATTCTGAAGCGACGAGAATGATCATGGTATTATTTACCTGATACCGACAACGCAAACTGTTACAACTCATGACACTAAAGAACGCCTGCTTTGTGGCTTGTTCATCGGGTTTTTCAACGCGATCGTGCACTCGGGCGAAAGTGAAAGCTGAGCTGGATTTTACTCACGCGTTGGGCAACGAGCGAGCAAGTCGGCAAAATCGAGTGCCGAAGGACGTACCTCATCCCACGCTCTACAAACGGTTGTTGGAATGGCGCGAAGCGATGGCCGATGAGCAAGGAGTTCGCCCTTGGGAAATCGTTTCCAACATCTCGATGCTTGAATTGGTGAATTTTCTACCCACCGACCATCGGCATCTGATGCGTATCAAAGGCATCGGCAAAAAAAAGCAAAACGCTTCGGCGAAGCTATTCTGAAAATCATCGAGAATTATTCGCGTGAAAACCATTGTTCGGTAAACGTCGCGTCCTCTGCGAATGCCCCCAAGCCACCCTCGGCGGACACCAAATTTATCAGTCTTGAAATGTTTGAAGCCGGACAATCGATCGCGGAGATCGCCAGATTGCGAACGTTGGCTCGAACGACCATCGAAGGCCATCTAGCGTTCCATGTTGGCGAAGGTCGTTTAGACATCACCAGCGTCCTCGCTCCTGAAAAACTATCGGTTATCACCGATTTCTTCAAAAGAAATCCGACCGCCACGGTCGCCGAAGCCAAAGCCTCCTTAGGCGAGAAGTTTAGCTATGGCGAGCTGAAGATGGTCGCTTGGCGATTGCACCCCGACGATGCCTGAGCGATTGCATCCCTTTCGACAAATTTAGCTTGGGCATATCCCCAACTCCCCTTTCGGCCGACCAATTCTACGACATCAATTGCGACAATTGAATCTGGGAAGAAACGAGTCGTTGTGCATAGTCATTCGGTTCTAAGCCATGCGACGTGATCAATGTTAAAAACAGAGTATTGGATGGTTTGGTTCGTCGGCGAAAGACACGTATCTTTCGCTCCAAGTCCGAAGCATATTGCTTGTCGATCTTGAACCGATGCATCGAAAACTTCATTTCACAAATATTCGTGCAGTGGTCAGCACGGTCGATGAGCATATCGATTTGCGCTCCTTCGTCGTCTGGTGTTTTTGCGCGATAGATCCAGGAGGCTTCTTGAGTCTGAACGTTGGCAATTCCCAATGCGGCCTTGATTTGCGGAACGTGTTTCATGCAGAGTGTTTCGAAGGCGTAGCCGCACCAACTCGCATAGTTTCGCCCCGATGACTTGCGAAGCCAAATGTCGGTACCGGATGTTCGATTGGTTTCTATCCAGTTGAGGTAGAAGAGCGAATACTCGTCGACCAAGCGGTACAGTGCTTCTTTGACTTTGTTGTCGCGAGGTGGCGATTCGATGACGAACCCCGATTGAATGAGTTCCTGGAGAACGAATGACGATGCTCCACCACTTTTGAGAGATGTCGCTTCCAACAATTCGGACCGAGTCAAACCTTTGCCACTTTTGGCTAGAGTCCGCACCATCGCCTCGTGGTGAATTGCATTCTCGAACAACGCGGCATACAGTTGCTGAAACTCGTTGACGAGCAGGCCGTCCTTTGCAAAACATAAACGATCTATGTTCTGCGCCGCAGAGTGTCCCGGCTGAATTTGATTGAGATAATGGGGACCCCACCTATTGCCATGTACAGTTGAGCGAATTGAAAGTCATCAAGTCGGACGTTTCGACGCTCGAGATATTTACGCGTATCGCCTAGCGAGAAGGGCTCGAGTCGAATCCGTACCGTCGTACGGTT
>JAIPFP010000112.1 GCA_021736575.1 Pirellula sp.
ACGCGTTTCGGAAAAGACTACTTCGACGAACTTCTCGAACGTATCCGCGAAATCCGGGCAAGCGAACGTCGCTTCTATCTGAAAATAACCGACATCTACGAATCATGCAGCATTGACTACGACAAAGAGGCTGAGATTACGAAGACATTTTTTAAGATTGTTCAGAACAAGCTTCATTGGGCCGTTACAGGGAAGACCGCGGCCGAAATCATCGCCGAGCGAGCCGATGCAAAAAAACCAACAATGGGGCTGACAATTTGGAAGAACTCTCCGACGGGCAAAGTCCTAAAAAGTGACATTGCCATCGCTAAAAACTATCTGATTGAGACTGAGATCGCGGAACTCAACCGAATCGTCACCATGTACCTCGACTATGCCGAGAACCAAGCGGCAAGACAAATACCAATGAAAATGGTCGACTGGGTTTCGCGACTTGATGCGTTCCTGTCTTTCAACGAGTACGACGTATTGGACGACGCCGGGAAGGTTTCCGCCGAAGTGGCTAAAAAACTCGCGGAAGGACAGTACGACATTTTCCGTGTAACTCAGGATCGAACTTTCGAAAGCGATTTTGAAAAGGAAATTAAGCGGATTGAAAAGCCAAAGGATGACACCGAGTGAAACTCCAATTCGACCCAAACCAAGCCTATCAACACGATGCCATCGCAGCGGTTACCGATCTATTCGATGGTCAACCCTTGGGCCAATCGGAATACTCCGTCATCGACATGGGACACTATGCCGACTATGGATTGTTCGCCGGGCAATCGCGAACGGAACTTGGCGTTGAAGACGAACAACGAAGCAACGTGATTTACAAGGAAAGCGACAAACTTTCGGGACGCCAGCCAATCGAGTTCGTCAAAGCGGCGCGTCCAATCGTTATTATCGACGAACCGCAAAGCTTTGACTCAACCGACAAATCTCAGGATGCCATCAAGGCTCTAAATCCACTTTGCACGCTTCGCTACTCAGCCACCCATCGCAATCCGTACAACCTTGTGTATCGACTTGATCCCGTCCGTGCATTTGAACTGCGCTTGGTAAAACAGATCGTGGTCGCAAGTGCAACGAGCGAAGGCGGAGCCAACGAAGCATTCGTCCGTGTTCAGTCGATCGAATACAAAACAGGAATCAAAGCCAAACTCCGCATCCATTTCCAGGGTCCCGATGGACCCAAGGAAAAGAGCGTTACCGTCAAGCAAGGAGCCGACCTTTTCAGTGTCTCCAATGAGCGTGCCAACTACCGGGACGGATATGAGGTTGCCGAAATCAACGCAGAGCCAGGACATGAATTTATTCGCTTTACCAATGGGCGGGTACTCAAGATCGGCGAAGAGATTGGCGGAATGCGTGATGATATTTGGCGAACGCAAATCAAGTACACGGTCAAAAAGCACTTGGAAAAGGAACTCCAATTGCGAGGTCGAGGAATCAAAGTATTGAGCCTGTTCTTCATCGACCGCGTCGCAAACTATCGCTCCTACGATGAATGCGGAAAGTCCATCGCAGGAAAATTCGCTGTTGCATTCGAGGAATGCCTCACTGACTTGCTCAAAGATAAGCGATACCAGGATTTGCCTTGGATCAAAACGTCGATCGACAAGCTCCACAACGGGTATTTTGCCCAAGACAAAAAAGGCGTTCTGAAAGATACCAGTGGTTCGACTGCGGCGGATGACGAAGTCTATAATCTCATTATGCGGAAGAAAGAGGAGTTGCTTTCCGAATCGGAACCGCTTCGATTCATCTTCAGTCACTCCGCACTTCGCGAGGGCTGGGACAATCCGAATGTGTTTCAAATCTGCACTTTGAACGAAAGTCAGAGCGCCACCAAGAAACGTCAGGAAATTGGTCGTGGGCTTAGGCTTCCGGTCAACCAAGATGGCGAGCGAGTCTTTGACGAGACAGTCAACAAGCTCTTTGTCATGGCCAACGAGAGCTATGAAGACTTTGCGAAATCGCTCCAAAACGAATATGAACAGGACTGCGGCGTATCGTTTGGCAAGATTCCGATCACGGCAATGGCTCGGCTGACTCAAGTCGTTACCGACGGCGAGGACACCATTGAGAAGCCAATCGGTCGCGAAGTCGCTGAAACGCTGAAAGCGATACTCGTGACTCAAAAGATGCTTGATACCGAAGGGCGTTTGCAACCAGCGTTCGATCCGGCGAAACCAGGATTCAAGCTTGAGCTACCGGCTCCTTTTGAATCGCTATCCAATTCGGTGGTGGATTTATTGTCATCGTACAAAATCGAACGGCATATCCGAAAGGAGAAAGACGAAGTTCCCAATCGACTGAAAAAGGAGGTGATATTGAGTCCTGAGTTTGTCGAGCTTTGGGATAAGATCAAACCAAAGACAACTTATCGCGTTGAGTTTGAAACGGAGGAACTTGTAACGCGAGCGGTGAGCAGCATCAAGCAAATGCCTAAAATCGAAGCTTCAAAAATCCGAGTTACCGCAGGACAGGTTGGCGTGGTTCGCGGCGGAGTTACGTCGACCGCGGTGAGTGTGGCGGAGGAGCAGCTCGAATATAGCAAGCGGCCACTGCCAGACATTCTCGCTTATCTCCAAAATGAAACGGAGCTAACCCGATCAACCTTGGTTCGAATTTTGAAAGAATCGGATCGGCTTTCCGAGTTTTTCGTCGATCCTCAAAAATTCATGGATGCCATTGCTGGCCTCCTCAAGCACGAACTTCATCGGTTATTAGTTGATGGGATCAAGTACGAGCGAATCGTCGGGACCAGTTCCGAGAGCGAATGGGAGATGATGCTGTTTAAGGCTGAGGAAGTCGTCAACTACCTGACCGCTCTCCAAGTCAATCATTCGGTGTACGAGTACATTGTTTACAACTCCGAAGTTGAGAAGGAGTTTGCGAAAAAGCTCGACGAACGCGAAGACATACGGCTGTTCGTCAAGTTGCCGGGCTGGTTCAAAATTGACACTCCGGTCGGCGAATACAATCCGGACTGGGCCATTATCAAGCACGACGACAAGACGTTGTATCTGGTACGAGAAACGAAATCGACCCGCGACTTCCTAAAACTCCGCACGAGCGAAGCCGACAAAGTCCGATGCGGTCAAAAGCATTTTGAGAGTTTGGGTGTGCCGTTTAGCGTCGTGGTGACGGCTGAAGAAGTCTAAGAAAATCCCTCGTTGCAGTCGCCAACTCCATAAACCGACATAAGCCAACAAAAAGGCCATCCCTCGTGGTGCATCAGCAGCTGTCGAGCAAGTCACGGAATAGATCACAATTGACGCTTCTTGACCTTGAAACTTATCAACAGTTCCAAGGCGAGCCTCATGAGGCAATGCTTGACCCTCGCCTAAACTCGATGACTGCCAGGGTACATGGCAATCGACATGGCACACAGGTATGTCAAATACAAAATGGCCCATACGATGACATCACCCACAGTGGCGAAAGCAGCCCCCTTGGGCATTATGTTTGTCAGGATCAGCACTGCGTCAATAAGCACCAGAACAAGGGCGCCAATGCACAAGGCAACATATTGGAACCGGCGTGATTCGATTCGACAATGGTTGGCTGCTATATGCCGTCTGCCAACATGGAACCGCATGAAAAATGCGACGATGGGCAGAACCACGGCGACGATCTCGACCGGGCCACGCAGGTTTGGAATCAACCCTCGCACTAGGACGGGTGCCAACCAAATGATCGCAGGAAGTGCCCCATCCCATATTGCAATCCGAACGATCCACGCACGTGTTTCGGCAGCGGTTAACATTACGTAACAACGCCATTGGGCCGAACCCTTTTTTCACCCTCACCCTTTGCCTCTTCGATCCGATCTTTCCACGCATGCGGATCGCTTACGTACCAAGCGATCGAGTCGGACTTGCCCTCCACGACAAATCGCACCTTCAGCAGGTTATAGATGGTCGCCTTTCCCAAATGGCACTTGGTGAAGGTGATTTCAGTGATCGTATCCAGAGGGATCAGCAGGTCTCGCTTTGGCAGAAACAGGAAGAAATGCAATTCCTTCCCAGTCAGCACCAGGCCGCCGTTGCCGCGTATCTGCCAGACGCCGAGAGACTCCTGTCCGAAACTATTTGCGCACAGGTCCTTCATGAGGACCTCTGCAGGTCCGTGTTGCGCGGCGACCCGAGCCTCAAGTGGACCGTTCATCGAGCGGAGCGTGAGTTTGGACACCATGACCACAACGATCCCGATGACGACCACCGTCAACACGATGCCAACCACCGTCAACACGATGCCAACCACCCCCAACACAACAAGTCCAAAGAGTACCCACGTAGTCATTACTTTGGCGATCCTAATTGGAAGTAGTTAGGAGTGAGGACGATTCGAAAGCGGAGGCTGTCGAGGTCAATTTTAGTTTCGACAATGTTGAGCCGCACCAGCCTGAGGACATGTTACCATATTGGTGGCAATCCTTTTGTTGGCAATCCTTTTGTTGGTCGCGGTAATCGCGGTAATTTGGAGAAGGCTCATGTCCGTTGTACGCTGGTCGTGCCTATTTGTTGCGTTTTTTTCGAACGTCTTATTTGGGCAAAACGTTGAGACAATACGAAACATTTCGTATAAACCCGAAGCGAGCAACGAATACGAGCGTGAACGTTGCACGTTCGATTTGGTGGTACCGAGTGGCAAGCCTGACTTCGCGACATTGATTTGGTTTCACGGCGGGGGACTCGAAAGCGGCGATAAAGTAAACACGATCGCCGAAGGCGTCATCAATCATTTCACGAAAGCCGGGATGGCGGTGGCGTCGGTCAATTATCGGCTCAGTCCCAAGGTTACCTACCCAGCTTACATCGATGACGCAGCGGCGGCTGTCGTCCGCATCCGCCAGGAAGTAGCGAGCAAGGGGGGCGATGCAACTCGGGTGTTTGTTTCCGGACATTCCGCCGGCGCTTATTTGACCACGATGCTGGCCGTCGCGCCAGAATATCTATTGAAATACAATGCAGTACCGCAAGACTTCGCTGGATACCTGCCCGTCTCGGGCCAGATGTTCACACACTACACGATTCGAAAAGAGAGGGGGATTCCGAAGACTCAACCGATGATCGACTCGGCTGCACCTACTTGGCACGTCCATGATCAAGTCCCGCCCATTCTTGCCGTTTGGGGCAGCAAAGATTTACCGACTCGAGCCGAAGAGAATCAGTACTTTGTGGCTGCGATGCGGGAAGCCGGAAACAAAGAAATTCAAGCTTATCAGTTTGAGGATCGAACCCACGATACGATCGCCAGTCAAATGAATCAAGCAGGAGACGAAGTTGCCTCCATGATGGATCGTTTCATTGCCCAACATCGATCGCGACACGTCACTTGCAAGCTCCGCGTCGAACAGACAGATACAACATTGACGGTCAAGGACGGCGATCGCGAGATTTTCGTTTATAACAAAGTCTCACCACCCGCGCCTAAGGGTATCGATGCGATTTACGAGCGGAGTGGTTTTATTCATCCAGTCTTTGCGCCCAATGGCGAAGTCGTCACGGCCGCATTTCCCGCCGATCATCCCCATCAACATGGCGTTTTTTCAGCTTGGGTAAAAACCAAATATGCGGGGAAAGAAGTTGATTTTTGGAATCTCGCGGGACGAACCGGCTATGCGTTGCACGAACGCGTGGTCGCTACGTTTCAGACGGAAAATTCGGCTGGCTTCGAAGTTGATTTGCTGCATCGCGTCGCGTCCAATCCACCGGTGGATGTGCTGCGTGAACATTGGAAGTTGACCGTACAACCCACGGACGGGACCTATAACTACTTTGATCTCGAAACGACTCAGCACGCAATCACAGACTTGCCGTTGGTGGTGGAAAAGTATCATTACGGAGGGGTGGCGGTCCGTGGTACGACGAGTTGGTTGCTGGCCAATGACAGCGATCGCAGGTCCTCAAGCAGCCCACCCAATGAAACCTGTTTCTTTCTGAATAGTTTAGGACAGGACCGTATTGCGGGAAACCATGCGCATGCCAAGTGGGTTGCTCTAAGTGGACAGTTGAACGGTAAGTCCGCGAGCATGATCGTGTTTGACCACCCGCAGAACTTCCGATCTCCTCAGGCGTCGCGACTGCACCCAACGAAACCCTATTTTTGCTTTTCGCCGTGTGTGGATGGCGAATTCGTGATCGACAAATCCAATCCCTATCATGCTCGTTATCGATTCATTGTGACCAGTGAAGCACCGGACGCGAAATGGCTGGATTCAAATTGGAATCGTTGGATGAATCAAGACGTGGTAGCCCCGGGGAAAGAGTGAGTGCATTACCTTGTCGCAAGTGGACTCTTGTTTCTCTTCAACTTCAAAGTAACGAGAGTACCGCGTCGCATCGGCTGAAACGAAGTTGCGGGCCCATCTAGGGCGAACGGATCCTCATTCTTGATGATCCGCTTCGACACATTCGCTTGAGATAACTCGTCGATGAATTCCCGCGAACGCAGGTTACAGTACGGTGGATTTGAAAAGGTTGCTCCTGGCGGAGAACTGAAGCACGGCAAACTCTCCAAGCAGAAGTACACTGACAGGGCAGACACCTACTGTTAGATTCGGATGCGCATGACAAATCATCAAAACAACGATCCCTGCCTAGACCGCAGCGAGGTTCTGACAAATGCTTAGGCACTTAAGCAGATCACGCAGGTTTCTGAAAGGAATTGGCTCGTCGTCGTCCCATTGTAAAGAGTAGGACTCCGAACCGTCGTTCGCGACAGCGCAACCAACCGTCACCTTTGATGGCACATCATTACGGACCAACTGCAGAACAATCTTGGCCGAACGAAGACTCTTCCTGATTTCCTTATGAACGATTTTGGAATCGGCAACGAACTCGCAGACATGGTCAACTAGCCAGTTGTAGATCTCTTTTATTTTCATCGCCTTGCTATTCTCCCGAACGTGGCATCGACACATTCGGCTCCATTTAATTAGGTTAATTTCGTTTTTTCCGGGACCCAATGTCTAACGAGATTGGGTTGACGTCAAGGCCAAACTTGCGCCTAATGCTAGCGAAAAGACGACAGCCAAAGATGACTGTCGGGAAGCGTTTTGTCAACAAGAGAAGCAAAATGAATCAGGAAAAGCCAGGAAAACTTCAGGATTTCACGGAACTTTCGGAGAAATTTGCCGCAGGCTGGTTCCCTTCCAACGCGGAGGATATAACCCTCCGGTGGGACGCTGAAAAACACAGCTGCGACTATTTGTCCGGCGATTTCTCCTTTGATATGACTTCGGGAAAGGAAGTTCCAGCCCAAGTAAAGAAAGTTCCAGCCCGAGTATTGCGCACAAGTTGTTCGAGTCAACGTATGGGAGCGGCATCAGTTCGCTTTTCGAATGGGAACAAGACAATCGATCATTTGCACGTTCCACCTATTCAAGACTTTGATTGCCGTGTCCTGAAACCTGTTGATCGGACAAATTGCAAATTTGCGATATCGCCCGATGCTGTCGGTGATGCGGTCAACTTCCTTCTGGGGTTATACGGGCGGCCTACGGTAAAGTGCGATTTAGCGATTGCGGAGATCAAGGAGGCGACATTTGGGAAGTTGCAGGTTGACCGAAACCCTTCCGGTTTGATAGTAATTGCAGGTGGCACAGGCACGGGAAAATCAGTTTACGCGAAGGCGATTCTACTTCGCTGGCTAATGCGAGTTTCACAAGATCGCTTTCGAGAACTGCTAACAAAATCCGGTGACGAATTAAAAGTACTTGAGTCGGAACGACAAAAGATTGTCCAGGAACTTGAAACCGGAAATACCAAGCCTCCCGAAGTCCGCCGCGGCGAACTCAAGGAAGTGGAGTTAAAAATCGAAACATGCGAACGACGACATCTTTCTGGATATGTTCCCCCAAACCTTGTTACATTCGAGGATCCGATCGAAGGCTGGCGGTTTCATGACAATTGCTCCGGCAACACTATCGACTTTTGCGAGAACTTTGACAGCGACATAAAGTTTGGAATAAGAGTTACAGCTCGCTCAAAAGACCTGGATTTTGATTTGAAGGACAGTAACGTTATTCGACAAGCATATTCGGATGCTCTACGACAGAAGCCTGCGGTGTTTTACATTGGCGAATCTCGTCATCCGGAAGACTGGAGGACGGCCTTGGAGCTTTCAGCGAGTGGTCACCTTGTCGTTACTACATGCCACGCATCAACGCTCGTTGACACTTTCTCAAAACTGGGGGGTATCGATGGGCGTGACGCACTCGGCCGTCGGCTGTTAGCCAGTAGTATTTTAGGCGTTCTACACCTTCGGCAATCTGAAATCGACATTACGGGACTAGGAAAGCAAAATACGAGCCAAACATTTTTCAGTCTCTGGCGAAGACGCGAGGAAAGCATAAGCAACTTTGTTGTTGACGGATTATCTTCGATTGTCTGCGATGGTGACAATGTTTTAGGACGACGCACCATGGTCGGAAAGGTAAGGGAACTTCAATGCTCGCCCGAAAACACCTACGATCTAAAGACAGCGGATAACCAAGAATTCTATGTGCCTTTATTCGATGCTCTTTCAAACTGCGCCGACAAGCTAGATAGGGATGGCCAATGAACGAAGTAAAGCAACAATTGAATTCAGGCAAAACAGTACTTAGTTTTGGTTGTTCGAGTCTAGAGTTTTTGATAGACCAAGAAAATCAGGCTTACGAAAGCGATGGGCCATTCGTCGCTTGTATTGTTGGGCCAGATGGTGTTGGGAAGTCGATTCTTTCGCTCGCTGCAGCAAGTATTTACGCCGCGAACAATGCCGGCGAGCATCGAAAAGTAGTTTATGCTTCCACTGACTTTCATTTTGATCAAGCGATTTCAACGTGGAATCACTTTGCGTTCGATCGACCATTCGAACGAAGCAAAGCAATTCACAAACTGATTGGGAGACATTCACCGAAGCTGAAAGATCAATCAAACAAATTTATAAACGAAAAAGTGATTCTAAGACGAGTTAGTCCCTTTCGAGACGATGCCATGAGAATCGGTGGTCCACACCAACTTTTTCCGTACGACGATATTTTCAACAGCTTCGAAACCGAGCGCGTTGTCCATTTCTTGGACCTCGCTGATTTTTCGGCAGGGGATGATTGGGGGCACTTAAATCGCACAATTGGGCTTTTTGCTGATCTCGACAAAGCGAGTGGACCACACTTGTTAATTGTTGATGCCGTCGAAGGATTGGAGGCTATGGTTGGGGAACGCGACGGTTTTGGATTAATTCGAAGCCGTCGTTCCCGGCTATCGCAGATGGTTCGCATTGCTAGGAAGGTTAATTGCTGCATTATCTTCGTTGTAGAGCAAAAGAATGAGGAAGAGCGATTGGATGAGGTTTTTATTTCCGATCTTGTTCTTCGACTTCGAGCTAGAACAAAAGACGGCTACATGGTCAAAACTGTCGAAATAGAAAAAGCCAGGAGCAAGCCCCACGTTAGAGGTGAACATGAATTTCAAATCCGTAGCGGTCAGGGAATTTCTGGGGCAGCAGATGATCCCAAAATGTCATTCATACAAGACGCGAATACAGACTCTAAACTCGAAGCGAACCAAACAGAGTTAGGTGAATCGTCCGACGAGTGTCCCGCGCCTAACACAAACATGCCAAGGCTTGCACCCAGTAATTTGGGAGCCAGAGACGTTCATGTCGACGGAAAAAAGCTTGACAGACAATTGCAGCGTGAAGAGCGAACGTTTGGATATCTGCAAGTTCTCTCTTCTCTACATGTCAAGGAGTACGAATCAAAAGAGCGCGCCGAATACTCGCTTCCAGCTCAACGATTTCCTTCTAGTCTTCGGCAGATCGATCTTCTTCTTAGACGCGAAGAGGAACCCAAAATCACATTAAGCACGGACCCACGCGAGAGAGTGCTTATAATCGTGGGAGAATCCAGAACATACAAGGCGCCACTAGGTTTTGCTTTCCTCGCGCAAGGTTTTTTAGATGAAGAACAGTTCGGAGGTGCATTACTCTTTACAAGCGAAGGGGACACATCGCAACAGCTTGAAAACTCATTTGTTGAATGGAAAGTCCAAAAGGATAGATTTGAAAATCGAGTCGCAGTACGTGAAATTCTCCCGTCATTCTTGAGTAGTAGCGAATTACTGTTTCGCGTTCGTACTTGTATTAGGGACATGAAAACGAAGATTGAGGCGATAAACAAAGAAATTGGTAAAGCTTTTAACGAAATTGAACTGCGAGTATTGATCGACAATTGGGCTACGATTTTGGAATCCCATCCCGCACTGAATAGTGACCCGCAGATTCTACAGCGGATCTTTAGAGTGCTACAGGACGAAGGGGTGTTGGCTATCATCACATCGACACAACCGGGAAGCCCACATGCACAACTTGACCTTCAACACGAGCACAATGTTCTTCGACTTGAGGCAAGACGACTACACTGCTGGCCAGTTGATTTTTACGGAGGTCGTCGCATTGCAATTACGAGTTCCCTCGCTAGTCGGGCTGGGGAAAATGGATTCGTACATGAATTGCGACGGTCGGGAAACAAGAACCATTTGCTTGAAGTAACCCCAGACTTTTCAGTATTCAAAGACCTTGAGAGTGGCCACGCAAAACCTATTGATCTAAAGGTTAAACTATATAGTGGATACAGTACGCTTGACAAGCAATCGACATCAACCTATTCAAACGATGTTTTGGCGCTCTTTGGCGACTTGTACTCATCCCAAGCGGCAGGTAATGAAGTGGTGTCGTTTGAGAGCATTGAGCGCTATCATGGATTTAAAGAGTATGTCAGAAATCTTCATGGCTCGAAACTTGATCATACATTAGTTTTCCAAGTTGATGAGTTTTGGAAGGGCGAAAAGGATGTTTTTGCGGATTTGAATCACATCTGGCCGGAAAAAGATCGCGCAGTTTTGCTGGAAGATTTTTCGAGAGATTCACAGCGAGTACCTTTGCATAGAGACTTTGGCATGATGTTGCTGGACGTCGAGGCTTGGACCGCTGCGAAATCCCTTGATGTACCTTTTTGGTGGAAGCAACGACTTGATTATAAAGATCACAAACTAAATGTCCCTGCGCATGAAGATCATGGATTGGGATGGGACTGTTTGTCGCAGACATCCATTGAGGAAATAGCAAAAACTGGAATGGAAACTGCGTTTTCAAATTGGGGAGAAGTGTCGAGTGCTTTACAAGGAAAGGACACCACAAGAAAAATCGACAATCGAATTACCGTACAAGACGTTTTAAACAATCTTCGATCTTCCAGCAATGTTGAACACGGTTTTCAGGTTTCATGGCCGCTATTCTTGGACGCCTGCCAAGTCGTCGCGAGGAATTCAGGAAAGATCGCGTTTGACGTTGACCTTCGAACGCTCGAAACGCTTAATAGCCTCGTACTTGAAATTTGGTTTTCAAAAATACGTACCCGACTACTCGTTCCCGAACTCAAAGCAAACATTCAGCCAGCGGTTTCTAGTTCTGCTGTCGACCAAACGCAACAGTCGGAGACAGAATCGGAATTGCTTTCCAAAAAATCATCCGAAAGCAGTCTCGAGACGATACAAGATAGTATAAATGCTTGGTCCCAATCGTTTTTGCTATTTGCGAACGGTTTGACGAACTTAGAAACAGTTTCCGAGAGAGTTTTGAAATCTCTATCGGAATTGCTGCTGGAAGAAGAATCAAGAGACATCTTGCTCGAAACCTTGTCACTTCTGTCGGGATACCTTCCTTCTCGGTTTCGTCGGCAAGAACTTCAAGCCGGAAAGGCAGATGAAGATGCAGTTGCAATTCGGACCTGGTATGCCACCGGAGTCCACGCACAATCGGAACGCTCAGGCCTTATACCTGTACGATTGCCTGGGGGATTCGCAGTTCGCGGTGACTGGTTCCTCGGAGTTGCAAGGGGAAGCCGTTCGATGGAGTTGGCGCGTCGAGCAATCGACAATTTGCGATCGACATCAATGAACCTCAAACGATTCAGACAGGGGATCGGTTTGCCGGTGATTAAGTTGGACGAGCTTGGTTTGGCTGAATCCGCCATGTGCACCATTGACGAGTCAAAGAATGCTGTCAGACGATTGACATTGACTGAAATTGAAGGCTTATCTCCGCGTTCAGTAGAAGCTAATCAAGTACCTTCGGTAAATGAACCCTTTTTGCCAATATTCAGGAGTAGGATGAAAGATTATGGACACCAATGTGATGAGTTCCTTCGTTTGGTAACGCATATACTAAGGACTATTCCGCCGTGCTTGGCTTCTGAGGAACTTGGAAACCTCAATGACTACAAGGACCTGATTAATCAATGCAAACAAGTTTCTAAGTCATGCGAAAAGCATTCTCCCATTCTCAATGATCCGCAACCCGAGAATCCAGAAGGCGGTTCTGATACTCCCAAATCAGTCGAAACGGTATAAACGACTGATTCATGACAATCTAGTATGTACGAGAACGCCATAGATTCCTGCCCGGCTCCTAACGTCGGAGCGAATCTGCTTGTTTTTCGTCACTCCCAACTGCATCGGTTACTGTGCTCCCTACTACTGCTTCTAGCCTGCTCTTTGACTGTCTAGCGACTACTGTTTTTCCCCAGCCGTGTTGCCTCAAAGCTGGATGATGCTGAAACCACGAACTGAGAAAGAATGCTGCACCGTTTTTTTTGGTCTGCGCTTTCAGATCCGGAACATGTGTAGGTTTTCATTGCGCCGCTTCTGGGTAAGATAATGTCGCTTTGGTTTTCCGCTCGATTTTCCCCATATTCGATTGGTTTCGTGCATGCACCGTAAATCCACAACCATATTTTGTACGGTTTTCCTACTAACCGTCGTTTCCGCTTGCAAAATTTCTCTCGCGGATTGGCCGGAATTTCGCGGGCCGCTTCAAAATGGGCAGATCTTGGCGGGGAAACTTCCGTCGAAGTGGAGTGAATCGGAAAACGTTCGATGGTTTGCAAAAACCAAGGGGCTTGGCTGGTCATCGCCCGTCATTGTCGCTGAACGAATCTACTTTACTTCAGCCACCAACGCGGAAGAATCCGTATCCGAAAGCGGTGAACTCCGAGGGCGCCAGCGATTGAATCTCGTTTGCCTCAGCGTTAAAGATGGCAAAGAGCTTTTCAGCAAAGTGATTTTCGAACAGCCCAAAGATGCTCCGCAGATTCATAACAAAAATTCGCACGCGAGTCCGACCCCCGTTGTTGAACGAGATCGCATCTATGTCCATTTTGGACATCAAGGGACCGCTTGCACCGACCTCGACGGGAACAAAATCTGGGAAAACCGAGACCACGCATTTCCGCCAACTCACGGCAACGGCGGTTCGCCCATTCTTGTGGACGGAAAACTCATTCTTACGTGCGATGGAGGCGAAACTCCTTACACTCTGGCGTTGGACGCGTTAACCGGCAAGGAGGCTTGGAAGACGTTTCGAAATACGCCTGCGGAAAGACCCTTCTCTTTTTGCACTCCCCAATTGATCACGGTGAATGGCACCAAGCAGATCGTGTCTCAAGGGACAAACATTGTTCAGTCTCTGGCTCCAGCCGATGGAAGCGTACTTTGGTTTCTTCGCTACGATGGATACTCCGTTGTGCCTCGTCCCTTGTTCCATCAAGGCGTACTTTTGATTTGTACTGGTTTCGGCAAGACGAAGGTCTTGGCAATCGATCCAACAGGTAGTGGGGATGTTACGGAGACGCATTTGAAATGGTCGTTTGACACGAGCGTCCCGCAAACCCCGTCCTTGGTTTGCTTTGAAAATCAAGTGGTAATGGCCAGTGACGGCGGTATTGCGACGGGTGTGGACATCGCGACTGGCAAGGAGATTTGGCGAAAGAGATTGGGAGGCAATTTTTCAGCTTCTCCATTGCTAACAGGCGATACAATCTACTTTCAAAGCGAATCAGGTGAAGCCTTGGTCATGAAACTTGGGGAACAACTCGAGGAGATCGCTCGCAACTCATTGCCAGGCCGAATATTTGCATCCTATGCGGTCGTGGACAACGACTTGATCATTCGTGCCGAGCAAGGAGTCTACCGAATCGGTCAGCCATGACGAGAGAATTGCGATCCAAGCCGAGTCGATGGTTCTTGTATTGGGCCGCGAGCCTCATGGTCTTGCTATTCCTTGGGATTATTCTGGCTGCGCTCATGATAGTGCGTCAAGGCTATGTCGTTCGACAAGGAATTGTTGTAGGCAGCTCCATGGAACCCCATTTGAAAGGTCCTAGGTTGGTCTGGATTTGTCCAAGCTGCTCTGCGGAACAACAGTTCACTTTGGACACTTGTGTATCCGGCAAGCCGTTTCAGTGTCAGGCTTGTGGCCAGACGGACGCTTCCTCGGGCGTCGATATCTCCGAGATCGTGAAACTGGGAGTCCAAACGCGACCGGGCGAGAAAGTTCGATATGGCCCGACAAGATTGTTTCGTTCACTGCGATCCCATGATATCGAGGCAGGTATAGTCCATGAGTCTGGCGTAAAGCGTGGAGACGTCGTCGTGTTTCAAGATACGCCGAACTCGCCGAGAGAGATTAAACGAATCGTTGGCTTTCCCGGTGAGCGAATTGCAATCGAAAACGGCGATCTGTTTGTTAATGGCGAACGCTATTGCAAGACAATGGAACAGACATTGTTGCAATCGATTTTGGTCGAGGGATGCAATATTTCACATGGGGCGCGCAAACTAGATGCGAACTCACTTGAAGATAGAGCATTACTTATCCAATCGCGTTCCGAAGGTTGTATCGACAATCGGCTAGGTATCAATGCACATGATTCCCACCGTATCGTTCAAGTCGAAGACTTTGGCGTCGCGATACAGTTGGCCGGCAGGGATCAGTTGGCCGGCATGGATCAGTCGGGCACGGATCCGTTGCAACATTGGATCATCGAATGCACTCTCAATTCAGCTTACCGCAGCCAATTTTTTACAATAGCCTTAGGCCCGGAAGGCTTCACGATTGAATCGAGCGGGAAGAAGACGGACGTCCCATTGAAGACGGGCAGCACAGATTCCCCTTGGATTGTGGTTGCTATGGTGGACGGCTTCCTGTTGGTTGGAACGCCAACCACGGAATGGGTGCGAATACCGCTCGAAACGCAAGATGCGAACGTTGAAGCGAAGGATTGGAATTGCCGACCGGTTGTTGGAATAGAATGCAAGTCAGGAGTCTTGCGTGTGGAAAATGTGTTGGTATTTCGGGACATTTTCTACCGTGGCCAATTGGACTCGCCTACACAAGAATGGGATGTAGAGGACGGAATTGTGCTGTTGGGTGACAATGTTTCCGCATCCACGGATTCTCGTGATCGTTGGCCCATACGCCCAAACTTATCCATTATCAAGGGAATCGTCATCGAACCAAACAACCCAATCGAGAACTTAGTTCAGCAGCGATAATCCTCGTAATCCTCGCAAACCAGTCCGCGGTTCGATATCGACTGGATTCCAGGTGGATCGCCAGGATCCCAGGTGGATCGCACATGGAATGTGCCTACGACTTTGACTTTTGTTGGCTGTGTCGGTTAGGGCAAGTTTTTTGGGGGTGGTCATAACATGCCTAGCCTACATCGTTTAGAATTGGAATATGGTTTTTAACTAGACTTCATCCCCAGTCCGGCGAATTTTTACCAGCAAGATACCTGTCCATGTACAAAACACTTTTCTCGGAGATCTTCGTTTCCACTGTTGTTTTCTGTTTCGGTCTGTCGATGGCAAAGTGCGAAGAGCCTCCCATCAAGGTGATTGATGCCTCCCAAGGAAAAGTACCGTCGGATGCCATTGTTCTATTTGATGGACACTCCGCAGATGCATTCGTTGGCGTAGATGGCAAGCCGTGCACTTGGCCAATCAAGGACGGAGTTATGACGGTTGGAACTAGCTTTATCGTTTCGAAGCTACACTTTCGAGATGCTCAGATTCACGCCGAGTTTTCGGTACCCGCGAATGGCAATGGCAACAGCGGACTGTATATTCATGGTCACTATGAAATGCAGATTTCAAATACGGCGGGCTCAAGCGAACCGAGCAAAGAAGTCATTGGCTCGCTTTATCGGTACGAGCTGCCGTTAGTCAATGCTGGCAGACCTGCTAACGAATGGCAGTCGTATGACGTCATCTACCGAGCTCCTCGCTACAAGGATGGCAAGATTATCGAACCTGGAACCGTCACTGCACTCTTGAATGGAGTCTTGGTACAGAACCATGTAGCGTTCACCGAGCCGCGTTCGCCGTACACGCCTTATGTTTACAACAAAACTCCTTACACACTTAAGATTTTGGAAAGCCTTAAACGAACCGAGTCGGGACCGCTGTATTTGCAAGACCATCAGAGCCCTGTCCGATATCGGAGCGTCTGGATTCGTCCGCTTGACGAACATGCCAGTGTGTTTCAATTTAGCGCCATTGAAAAGAACTGATTGTATGCCAATTGACCGTCGAAACTTTCTTGCTGCTTCCAGCGCCGCAACTGCGGCCCTGTTGGCAACGACGCAAGCGAACGCCACCCCTTCCCCTAAACCTCGAATAGAATTCAACCCTATGTCGCAACCCAAAGTACTGATCATTGTCGGAGATGCAACCGAAACGGTTGACACGCTTTACCCGTTTTATCGATTGATTGAGGGTGGCTACCAGCCGGTGGTGGCTGCACCAGAAAAGCGCCGTTATCAAATGGTTCTTCACGAAGTGAAACCGGGTTGGACAATCACCAAGGAGTGGGAAGGCTACTCGATCGAAGCGGATATTGCATTCAAAGATGTCAAGCCGGACGATTATGCCGGCATCTTCTTTAGCGGGGGGCGTGCGCCAGAGTACATTCGCGAAGACCAAGACTTATTGCGTATTACCAGATGGTTTTGGGATAACAAGAAGCCATGTGCGAGCGTCTGTCACGGGGTTGAAATCCCCGCCCGAGCCGGAATCGTCAAAGGGTTGCGTATGGCGACGGTCGCCAAGTGCAAATTCGACCTCGAAGTTTGCGGCGGTATCTACGTCAATGAACCTTGCGTTATAGACAAGCATATGTACAGTGGGCGAACCTATCACGACAGCGGCTATTTTGTTGGACCTTGGATCAAAGCCTTGGACGAATCGATTGGTCGAAAAAGTTAAAAAGCGGCCACCAAGCGATATCTAGCACTATGAGAATTAAACGAATTTTTGCCCACCGTGTCGAACTTCCACTCGTCGAAGGGACCTACAAATGGTCTGGCGGCAAATCGGTTTCCGTGTTCGATAGCACCATCGTCGGTGTCGAAACAGATACGGGATTGATCGGGTATGGCGAAGTCTGTCCGCTCGGACCATTCTATCTGCCAGCTTACGCGGAGGGCGTTCGAAGCGGCCTTCGGGAAATCGCACCGCATTTGATAGGCTATGACCCTCGGGAGCTAGCCAAACTCAATCATCGCATGGACGCTGCGCTCAAGGGCCATCCGTATGTCAAATCAGGAATCGATATTGCTTGCTGGGACATCCTTGGCCTGTCGACCGGGTTACCTGTTTGCGTATTGATGGGTGGTCGGTTCGGCGAAAACGTACGGCTTTATCGTGCGATTTCTCAAGAGGCACCGGAACAAATGGCTGCCAAAGTCGCCGGTTACCGCGCCCAAGGCTATACCCGTTTTCAATTAAAGGTGGGCGGCGATCCCGACTTGGATATCGAGCGAATTCACGCAGTTCGAGGGATGTTGCTTGCTAGCGATCGACTGGTTGCAGATGCGAACACTGGCTGGACGCAACATGAAGCCATGCGAGTGGTCCGCGCCGTTCGCGATGTGGATGTTTATATTGAACAACCTTGCTTGACATACAGCGAATGCCTGGCCGTTCGCCGCAATACGGATCATCCGTTTGTGTTGGATGAGAATGTTGATAGCCTAGAAATGCTGCTTCAAGCAAAATCAGATCTTGCGATGGATGTGGTCAATCTAAAAATAAGCAAGCTCGGTGGGCTCACTAAAACGAAGCAGGCTCGCGATCTGTGTGTCAGTATGGGAATCGCCATGACCCTAGAAGATAGTTGGGGTGGTGATATCACAACCGCTGCGATAGCACACCTTGCCCACAGCACGCCCGAAGAGTTCCGCTTCACCAGCACGGACTTCAATAGTTATGTCACGGTGAGTACCGCCCAGAACGCTCCTCAACGCGTCAATGGTTTTATGACTGCAAGCACCGACGCGGGGCTTGGAATCACACCAAGACAAGAGATCCTTGGTCCGGTGGTCGTAGACGTATCTTGATGGCTTGCTTGCGCGTAAGGCGATCGGCAGGCCAAAAACCACCACGTAGCACAGGCTGGAAGCCTATCCCACCAATGGATCGAAAGATCCTTTTTCAACCATAATCCAACCATGCATTTTCCTGACTTTGAACTGCCGTCTTCGCTTTTGAACGCAATGAATGGGCGCGTTGCATTTGCGTTGGCTCTGGCAACTGCAGCCAGCCGAGAGACTTTGAAATACTTCCGCACGAGCGAGTTTCAAGTGGAACGAAAAAGCGATCGCTCTCCTGTGACGCTCGCCGACAAACAAGCCGAACAAATCGTCCGAAAAATGGTCGGCGAGACTTACCCGATGGATTCGATACTCGGAGAAGAATTCGGCCGTGTCGAGGGGGAATCGGAATTTGAATGGATTATCGACCCGATCGATGGAACCAAGAGTTTCATCTCGGGTGTGCCTCTTTACTCGACACTGGTCGGCATGACCGTTCACGGCAAACCGCAAATCGGTGTCATCGCAATCCCCGCTTTAGGTGAGTTGGTGATTGCAGCGAACGGATTGGGCGCTTGGTATGGCCAATCGGTTTCACAAGTTCGTGATTCTAAAAAAGTTGGACTGGCTAAAACGTTTGTTTCCAAACAATCGCAACTTTCTGATGGGCTATTCGTTACTTCGCAAGCGGATAATTTTTCGCGTCGAAGTGCCATGCCTGGCTATCATGAGTTGGAGTCTGCGGCTTACGTTACACGGACATGGGGCGATGGGTACGGCTACTTGTTGGTTGCGACTGGGCGAGCTGAAGTAATGGTCGACCCAATTGTCAATCCGTGGGACGTGGCGGCGGTCGCTCCAGTGATCCAAGAAGCCGGTGGAACGTTTTCATCCTGGTCAGGTTTGTTTGATATACGAGCGGGGCATTGCCTTGCCAGTAATGGCTTGGTCCACGAGCAGGCATTAGAGAAACTAAGACCAT
>JAIPFP010000113.1 GCA_021736575.1 Pirellula sp.
CACGCTTGAAGCATGCAAGCGTTTGGTTGACGAAGGTTTTCAAGTCCTGTGCTACACGAGCGATGATCCGATCATGGCGGTACGACTTAAGGCAGCCGGTGCAGCCAGTGTCATGCCGGCTGGTTCGCCAATCGGGAGTGGTCAAGGGATACTGAATTCAAACAACCTTCGCATCATTCTGGAGTATCTTAAGAGCGACGATCCAAAATATCCCGTTATTGTCGATGCTGGAGTTGGCACAGCGAGCGACGTTTCGGTGGCGTTCGAATTGGGGGCCGACGGAGTTCTTCTCAACACCGCTGTCGCACATGCTCGGAATCCGGTTGCAATGGCCACTGCGATGAAACACGCAACAATCGCTGGCAGATTGGCTTATCAGGCGGGTAGAATTCCGCGTAAACTGTATGCAACGGCCAGTAGTCCCGAAGAAGGGCTAATTACTTCTCGGCCGTGGTAGAACCATACCCTTCGAAGAAGGACTTTATTCGGTGATAGCTGAGCAACGATACGATGTGGTGGTAATCGGAACGGGACCTGGCGGTGAGGGAGCAGCCATGCAGTCCGCAAAAGAAGGGCGTCGTGTTGCCGTCATCGAAGCCTATGACAAAATCGGCGGCGGCTGCACTCATTGGGGTACGATCCCGAGCAAGGCGCTTAGGTTTTCCATTTATAGTGTCATGGAGGCCATGAACAATCCGGTCGTTCGTGAGCTAGGGGTCCATCTGAATCCGACTTTCGCTCAGTTGCGATCGAGCAGCAAAGCGATCATCTCAAAACAAGTATCGATGCGGCAGACTTTTTACGAACGCAATAATGTACCTGTCATTCAAGGTAAGGCAAAGTTCGTGGATGCCAACACGGTTGAAATCGATGCGGACACTCGCATCCGAGGTGACCACATTGTGATCGCCACAGGATCGCGACCCTTTCGCCCTGAGGGTGTTGATTTTTCGCATCCACGCGTGTTTGATAGCGATACGATTTTGGATCTGTCGTTCAAGCCTCAATCGATCACCATTTACGGGGCTGGAGTGATCGGTTGCGAGTATGCCTCGATGTTTCGAAACCTCGGCATCAAGGTCAACCTTGTCAACACGCGTGCCAAGCTCTTGGAGTTTTTGGACGATGAAATCATTGACGCACTGAGTTATCAGATGAGGGACTCCGGCGTGATACTCCGTCACAATGAGACCTTTGAAAAAATTGAACCGCGCGAGGATGGCGTGGTTTTGTCTTTGGAAAGCGGCAAGCAAGTCAAGACAGACATACTGCTTTGGGCAAACGGTCGTTCCGGAAACACAGAGCATTTGAATTTGAACGCTATCGGAGTTCAAGTAAACGCCCGAGGAGTGATCTCGGTCAACGAGTATTTCCAAACATCGTGTCCCAACGTTTATGCAGTTGGAGATGTGATTGGGTTTCCGTCGCTGGCGAGCGCCGCGTATATGCATGGCCGGGCCGCGTCACAACATATCGGCGGCGCGACGGCCGGGATCATGAAGTTGACCGACATTCCGACTGGCATCTACACAAGCCCGGAAATCAGTTCGATCGGCAAGTCCGAGCGAGAACTTACTGAGGCCAAGGTTCCATACGAAGTGGGGCATTCGCAATTCAAGAGTCTCGCTCGGGCTCAAATCACAGGTCGGGCGATTGGCATGCTCAAGTTGTTATTCCATCGCGAGACGCTTGAGATTTTAGGGGTGCATTGTTTTGGTCCGAATGCATCGGAAATTGTGCACATCGGCCAAGCGATCATGAAGCAACCACCCCCGCTCAATACCTTGGAGTACTTCATCAACACGACTTTCAATTATCCAACGATGGCAGAAGCCTATCGGGTCGCTGCATTGAACGGTTACAATCGATTGTTCTAGCCCGGAGTGGCATGAGGCTTCAGTGCCACTTTGGCTCATCCCATGGTTTCGTACCAACGCTATGGAAGTGTCCACGGCCGTTCCCGGGAATTCCAACCATTTTCATTAATAGGCCCAGTAGGGCTCGAACCTACGACCTACGGATTAGAAATCCGTTGCTCTATCCAGCTGAGCTATGAGCCCGACAGTACTTTTCACCTGAGAGTTGCAAGAGGTGCCGACGGTTGAGTTTCGGCGTCACACGCTGGCTCTCCAAGGCGCAAAACAAATGTCACTCCCATTCTACACCCAGAACTAAACCCGGAAAGACCAAGTATCTTGCTCCAGTAGGAAGTGGAATTTCCGGTGGAGCGCGTTGTTAGCCGTTTAGTTCACGTTGAATATATAAGCTGCCTCCCTGGTTCTTCGCGCATAAAGGCATTTTTTCTCTAATAAAGTCGCCAAACTCAAAGTGAACATAGGAATTGAAAAATCGGATGCTCCACTCTGTGTTATAAGACAGAAACGCACGCAGAAAATAGTTTTCGTTCCAATATTGCCCCTTCATCAGCCATTCAGATGGATAATCAAAAGGAAAAAAGACATCATGAAAATGAACAAAGACACCTGGCTTAAGACGCGGCAAAATTTCAAAGAATATAAAGTGCAAGTCACTACCGCACTTCACGACGTGGCTAGAGTCAATGAACAAGAGGTCGCCAGACTCAAGCGATAGGAATACCTCAAGTGGAACGTCTTGAACTTTTTTATCGATCAATCTGACTTGTTGCTGGTCGCCATCTCTCAACAAGCTAAGAAGCCGTTTAGGGTAAGGTTCAACGAAAGTTACCTCTGGTCTCTGAGAAGAGAAACCGTCGATAGTGTCCAGCATCACGGCAGATGAAAACCCTGAGCCGATCTCGATGATTCGTTTCGGGGCATGCTTTCTTAGAAAACTATAGAGAAAAATTGCGTCGGAATAGCTAAACCAAATATTATCATAATAGTACCTGTGACCAGATGTTTTTTTCTCTGGAAAAGGTAGGTCTTGATAGAAGCTTATGTATTCTTCAAGTGTGTCACGTTGGCTCTTCTTGTTCAGATTAATGCCTAGGAGTTCACTGGTAGCGGGCGTTCTTGATTGTACGTAGGAAAGGACGTCTTCTCTTGTCGGGATCGGGGAGTAGTAATGACCCGCTGGATACACCCCTTGTGTTCCCAACTGCTCTCGCATCTTCTTGATGAATGGAACTCTTTGGGCGAGTGCTTTGATGGTTTCTTTCATGATTTGTCCCTTTGAATCCTAAAGGCCTGGAGAGATCCGTGCGAACCCACGATCAATCCTGTGACGGACAAGTCCCTCGATACAAGGCCTCAAACTGATAAGTTCTAGGGTACATTAATTTTGATTTTTAGGGAGGGCCTTGGTCGTTGGATCTGCGTCATTTCATTGTGGACCCTCGCGAAGGTTGAGGCAGTCTTCCCTTAATCGTGGCAGTTACCGATGCCGCTCTGTCGGAGCGTCAGCGGACAGCCACGGGGGGCTAGGTTTATCGGGCTCAGGCCGTTCGGGGTTGCACGAGCCGAGGATGGTTGACTTCTACGACTTCGGGCTGTGTCCAGTTACGAGGGGGGTGGGCACAGCGCCGGGGATTTTGCAGAAAAGCCTCACTGTAGGTCCGCTGGAACTGCAGCATCTTGCAAAGCACTTTGGATCGATCTTCTTTGCTATGCCACTCTGCCACCGTAGTAGCAAAATGTGTCCTGGAAAATGTCGAAGTGGTGTGTCCCCTTGCGGTTGCAACTTGCGGTTCCAATTGGCCTAGGCTGAGGAATTGCGCTGAATGATTCTGCCCGGAATTCCCACAACGATAGCCCCTGCCGGTACATCCTGGAGGACTACCGCATTGGCCCCGACCTGGGCATGATCCCCAATGGTGACAGGGCGGATAATCTTAGCGCCCGCACCAATATCAACGTGTCCGCCGATTTTAACGCCGGCAACGATGGTGACTTGCTGCAGGATCAAGCAATTGCAGCCAATTTGAGCATGCGGATGAATCACAACCCCATTCGGATGGGTAAGCAACAAACCACCTCCAATCTGGCAATTTACGGGAATGTCGGCAGCGGTCACAACCATCCAAAAGTGGTGCTGAAAAACAGCCAGTTTTGAAAAAAAAAGTCCTAAAATTCCTCCCTTTTGCCGCCATTTTTGGTATCGGCGTATGGACTTGAGCAACTGCCGGGACGGATCCCACCACTTACTCAATCTTTCTCGGCTCCAATCGGGTTCACTGGCTGAGATGGCCGTCATGGTGGAAGATGCTTCTAAGTGATTTATCATAGAGTTGGCGTGTGGGATGAATTAGGTTGCTAAAGTATCAAACAATTACCTGGACAATAGAAGTCCATCCGGGGTCTCTCGTTGAAAAGTTCGTGGTTTGGCTGCGGCGCTTCTTGGGCCAACGACTCCGGCTTGCCCGCTGCGCGTTGAAAGATCTTACCGAATCGCTTCTGAGTTGTTGCGACCCGCGGAAAATGGTTGAACGTTTCCCTCGCAATGGTCACACCAAGTTGGTATCGGTTATCTCGGCGTCGGTTATCTCGGCGAGTGGGACCGAACGATGCTCCAATGACGAGCGATACGCCGCGTCCACAAGCGCCATTGTACCAAGGTTTTCCCGCCCACTGATCTCCGGTTCCGCCTGGTCCTCTAAAGCGCACAGCAGTTGCGCCATCGTTCCGACAAAAGCGTCCGGAAACCAAACTTCGCCCCATCTTGGCTCGATCCAATTCGGACCGGACGAAATAGTTGTGTAATCGAAAGTGCTGGGCGTTGGTATCGGATAATTGGGCCAGCCGATCGTACCTCGTGCCATCCCCTCTGTTCCTTCAACTCGCCAGCGAATGTAGGAATCGGCAGCGGCACCCTCCTTGGCAGGCCCGGCCCAAACATCGTCCCAAGCCGAGGCGCGAAACCCGTTTTCGTACTCGAGGATGTAAAGACAGATTCCATCTTGATGCGAAAATTGCTTGGATGTTCGGGGATCTGGGCGGGTACTCGCAAATATTCTCAATGGATCGCCGAACAAATAACGAAAGGTATCGAGGTGATGAATGCTCATGATTCGGAGCGTCACCCAGCCCTGTCGCTCTTGCCAAGCCATCCAATGGGGAATGGCCCGCATGTCGATGGTTGCAAGTACGGGTTCGCCCAGCGCTCGTTGGTCCAGCAAACTCTTCATGGCTCGAATCGAATGGTCGTATCGCATGTTTTGATTGACCGCCAAGACAATACCTGCGTCTTCGCACATTTGAACGATCGATTTTGCTTGCGCGTAGTTGATACCCAAAGGCTTCTGTGCCAAGATGCCGCAGATATTGCCTCTTCGTTGTGTGATGTCGCGAATGATCTCAAACTGAACGTCGGGGGGGACTGCAATATCGACAACTTGAACTTGTCGATCATCGAGCAACTCGCGATAGTCTGCGTAAACATTCGGGATCGCGTGCCGATCGGCGACATAACGTGTGCGTTCTACGTTGCGAGCAGCAATCGCAACTGGATTGAAGCCTGCTTGTCGATAAGCTACCAAATGGCAATCCGCCATGATGAACCCAGATCCGATGCAGCCTATCCCGACCGATCGGTCGCGAGGCAATCTAGGCAAATAGTTCAGTTGAAATGAGCTCATAGATGAATTGCCTAGTTCGCGCTTTGCGTCTTGTCGCGTTTGGCTTCCAGAAATGATTTTCCCATTTCGCTGCCGCGAGCACCCATGGCTTGGATCGACGAGTCATCCAATTTTAACAGCGGTGTGTAGTTTGGATGATGCGATTCTTTGTAGGGATCGTTGCTGCGGGTGTTGTAACAGCAGATTAATCCCCATCTCGGATATTCACTCACATTGGGATCGGAACTATGCAAGGTGTTGCCATGAAAGAACACGGCGTCGCCCGGCTCCATTTCGCAATAAACCAACTCCATCCGTTTCATGGCCGCTTCGACCCGTTCTGGGTCGGCTCCCGTTTGCGAGCCAAAACGTCCGTGCTCAATCCGTCCCATGCGATGCGAGCCCTTGAGCAATTGCAAACAACCGTTCTCCCGGGTCGCAGGATCCAGGGCGATGAACACGCTGGCAAGGTCTGGGAACAAGCAACCATTCTGATACCAATAGCCATAGTCCTGATGCCATTCCCAAGCCCCCCCTACCTTGGGCTGCTTTGCGCTGAGTTTGGAGTGGTAATGATAAACTTCATCGCCGAGCAGCTTCTCCATGGAATCCACCACGCGACGACTTCGACAGATCGCGCCGTAGATATCGTCGCCCGGATGGTTCCAGAGAGACAAGTTTGTACTGCGTCCTTTTGTATCGATAACCTGCATGCTGTGCTCTCGGATCGCTTCGTCTTGTCGGGCAGCAGTAAGCGTTAGCAGTGTTTCTTCGGCATCCAGCAGTCCGCGAATGACAACGAAACCGTCCTGCTGGAAAGCTTTGACCTGCAAATCGCTCATCGGACCAGTCGTCATAGTTTTTTCTTGAGGTTTGGAGTTGGAAATTGCGCCAGATTGGGACATCTATGATACCAAACTAGTCCGTACCACATTTCGCTAGGCTTATTGAAGCTGGATTTGGCCTATTCGGGCAAGTACAATTATGCACACTCATGGAAAGTCACCTGTCGCCGGCTGGAATCGTACTAGTTCAAATTAATCGTGAAGAGAGGCAAAGCCCACGTGGAATCACCTCCAAAATCTCCTCTGTCGCTCCGCGATGTCAAGAAATCAGGAGACGCTAGACCTCTCGAAAGCCGCGTTCAATCACTTAAGATCGCCAAATCCGATCGTCTTCAGGAACAATCGTCAAGTAGTCGATTTGCCTGGATCGTTTCATTGGTACTAGCAATTCTTTGCGGTTGGTTGATTTATCGCGACGACAACTTGATGGCTATCGTTGGCATCCGAAAAGTCGAACCGAGCAAATCAATTGCAAAAGTTGCAGGCCTGGAATCCAATTCCGGCTCAACGCCAAAGTCAGGCGAGTCGAGCAATCGCGACGTTCCCGTCGGGACCAAAACGTCGCTCTCAGCTAACGAGTTGGCGCTGGAGTCGCGAGGCTACGTTATCGCGAAACATCAAGTGCTAGTCAGCCCGCAAGTGAGCGGCCGTATCATGCGATTGAACATTGAGGAAGGCCGCAGGGTTACCAAAGGCGATATTCTCGCGGAAGTCGATCCAACGGAGTACCTCGCCGACCTAAAGCAACTGCAAGGGGCTCTCCTAAAAAGCAAGGCTGAGCTTGCGGAATTGGAAACCGGAGCTCGGCCACAAGAAATTGAGTCGGCCACCGTCGAACTTACGGAGCAAGAAGAAATATTACCTCAGTTTAAGTCCGAATACGAACGGCTAAGTGGCTTGTTCAAGGCGAATGCTGTGTCCGCGACGGAATTCGACCAAGCGAGGAGCAACTTTCTCGGAGCCCGCCGGCGGATCGAGAGATTGACTGTCCTCTTGGACATGCTCAAAGAAGGGCCACGCAAGGAACGCATCGAAGTGGCGCGAGCCGCCGTTATGCAAGCCGAGGCTTCACTGGCCAAGTCGCAATGGCGATTGGACAACTGTACGATTCGCGCTCCAATTTCGGGCACGATCCTAAAGAAGAATGCGGAAGAAGGAAACCTCGTAAACCCTGTGGCGTTCAATGGTTCGTTCAGTGTTTGCGACATTGCAGACTTGTCCGATCTTGAAATCGATTTGAATATTCAAGAACGCGACATTTCCAAGGTATTCGTTGGGCAACGCTGCGAAGTCAAGCCAGAGGCGTTTCCAAAACGATACCAAGCAACCGTGTCGCGATTGATGCCAATCGCGGACCGTGCGAAAGGGGCCATTCCGGTTCGCGTTGCCGTACGTGTGCCAGAAGATGAGCAGGGTATCTACCTCAAGCCAGAGATGAGCGCGGTCGTCGTCTTCTACGGATCGCCTGATTCACTGGCCACGCAGCACTAATTCAAGAGCTCCCGCAAGTAGTTCGCGTAATCGCCGGCGAACTGACCGGAAAGAGTTAATAGCTGTTCAGCAGAAATGAATCCTTTTCGAAATGCAATTTCTTCGGGGCAGGATATCTTCAGTCCTTGCCGTTTTTCAACAGCAGCCACAAACTCGCCGGATTCCAACAAAGACTCATGCGTGCCGGCATCCAGCCATGCAAACCCCCGAGAGAATTGCAGAACATTGAGCTCCCCGCGTTCCAAGTAAACGCGATTGACATCGGTGATTTCTAATTCGCCCCGAGGTGAAGGTTTGAGGTTGGCTGCAATATCGACCACCTGGTTGTCATAGAAATACAAGCCCGGAATCGCGTAATTCGATTTGGGTGACTTGGGTTTCTCCTCAAGCGAAATTGCGATTCCGTCGGAATTGAATTCTACGACGCCGTAGCGATGAGGATCGCGGACTTGGTAGCCAAAAATGGTTGCACCGTGGACCTGGTTTGTCGCTTGCGCGAGAAGTTTTTGAAAACCCTGTCCATAGAAAATGTTGTCGCCGAGGACCAACGCAACCGAATCGGATCCCACAAAGTCTCGACCAATAACGAACGCTTGAGCCAATCCTTCAGGGCGCGGTTGCTCAGCATACTGGAATTTCATTCCCCATTGAGACCCATCCTTTAGCAATCGCTGGAACTGAGGCAAATCATGCGGAGTGGAAATCACCAATACATCCCGAATACCGGCGAGCATCAAACACGACAGCGGGTAATAGATCATTGGTTTGTCGTAGACTGGCAACAACTGCTTGCTGATCGCGAGTGTCAACGGATGAAGCCGCGTTCCTGAACCGCCGGCCAGGATGATCCCTTTGTTTGTGATGGATGTCGCTTCGTTTGTGCTCATCAGGACTCTCTTCAAATTGGAACGGGATTTGGTTTCTTTGCGGCTTCCGCTACGGGTTGCGGCGCTAAGCACATCCGCAACTGTTTTTCAACCCAACGCGCCGTTGGGCGATAAGCCCCGGTTTTCCAATTGCTCGACATTCGTCGAGAACCGAGGCTATCGCCCTTCGGCAATCAGTTTGTTTCACTCGAAGACTCATACCGATGTGCTTAGACGGGTACCGTGACTCCTAATCTTTGACGGCGGTAGTCGCCGCTGCTCACGCGCTGCACCCATGATTTCTCAGAGAGATACCACCCGACCGTCGCTCGCAAGCCTTCTTCAAAGGCGACGCTCGGTTTCCAGGATAGTTCGCTCTGGATCTTGGTGGCGTCGATAGCATATCGGCGATCGTGTCCCGGTCGGTCTTGAACGTAACGGATCGACGATCGGGCGTGGCCTGGCTTACGTCCCAGCTGTTCGTCGACCAAGTCGCATATCGCGTGCACGACTTGCAGATTGCTGCGTTCGCTGTCGCCACCAATGTTGTACGTTTCGCCCAACCGTCCCTTTTCCAGAACGCTGGTGATCGCTCGACAATGATCCTCGACGAACAGCCAATCCCGCACGTTTTGACCATCACCGTAAACAGGCAAGGGCTTTCCCTCGACTGCATTAAGAATCATGAGCGGAATCAGTTTTTCAGGAAACTGATAAGGCCCGTAATTGTTCGAGCAATTGGTCACCAGAACAGGCAGAGCGTAGGTTTCACGATAGGCTCGGACGAACATATCCGACGAAGCCTTGGATGCGGAATACGGCGAATTCGGTGAATAGGGCGTCGATTCGGTGAACTTGCCTGTTGCTCCCAACGATCCATAGACTTCGTCCGTCGAGACATGCAAGAATCGAAAAGCGGTTTTCGACTCGCCTGCCAAACCGCGATAGTAGGCCAACGAGGCATCCAACAAATTGCACGTACCTACTACATTCGTTTGCACAAATGCGGCCGGTCCATCGATCGAGCGGTCGACGTGCGACTCAGCAGCAAAGTGGACAATCGCCTGCGGTTTATAGGTTTCAAGCAGTTGGTCCACCAACTCACGATCGAGGATGTTTCCCTCGACGAAGATGTTTCGATTCGAATCGGCTGGAGGTACCGAATCGAGGTTACCCGCGTAGGTTAGCAGGTCGAGGTTGATAATGCGAACCTTTCCAGCAGCCAAATGTTGCCTAACGAAGCAACCGCCGATAAAGCCAGCACCACCAGTAACAAGAATAGTCGGAATCATGAACGGAACAGTCAATCTCTACTAAAGGTCTTATTGAAAAGTTTTGATTTTGGCGGATCGGGGTTCCCAGGCTATTAAAGTTTTCACGATCGTTTCTTCCACATCCGGCATGCGTATCCCAGTTGCGAGGATTTTGCTGTTGTCGAGCACGCAGTTCGACCGGGGAGTCTTGGCAGCCAATCGCATGAACTCGGACTCATCCTGAAAGAACTCGAAGCGACGATCTGGAACCAGGTATTGCTGCAGCAGTTCCGTCACCCGCTCGGTTGTGATACGCCCTGTATTGACCACATTATAGGTACCGGTCGGTACGCGCCGCAGCCAACATTCTAAACATGCATTCACAAAGTCTCCCAAATGCGAGAGGCTGTTGGTGGCCGAAAGCAACGTTTTGTAATTGAGCACTTTACTCAGATAGTTGCGAGGCGTGTCGCGATGATCGAATGGAATACGAAGCCGCCAAATGTAACAATCTTTTCGGTCTGAGAGGATCTCTTCTCCCAAAGCTTTCGTGCCCGAATAGAAACTACAGTTGTCGGTACGAAAAGAAAAATTGGGCGAATCGGTTTCGACAAACCCAGATCCATCCGGCTTGGAACCGGTAAAAATACATCCGCTAGAAACATGTCCCCACGATATTCCTGCCAGCTCGCAGGCCTCAGCTATTTTGCCGGGCATCACGGCATTGGCCGACAAACATTCCGAACGATGTAATTCGCAAGCATCGACGTTTGGCTTGCCTGTGTAGCCAGCGCAGTTGATCAAGAAATCGGCACCAAGTGCTTCTAGCTTTCGTGTGAGTAGTACAGGCTGATACAGGTCGCAGTCGGTCCGTTCAACGCGAGCGTACGGAAGTGATCGATTCTCCAATTGGCGAATGAACTCCCCGCCCACGTAACCGCTGGAACCAAGCAATACTATCAAGTACTCTTCCTTTGTTTCTAGATTAATAGTGGTCGGGATCATGATCCCAACCAACTTGGGCGTTTATCTGTGTTTACTTTAGCAGGGTTTCGAAAGCCTTGCGTTCAAGTGGGTGCAACCCTTGCGCAGTCAAACCGCCATCTTGAGCTTTTTTCATTTCAACCTTCGCATCGTCAACACGACCTTGACTCACAAGAACTTGAGCTAAGTGAAAAAAACGGTCTGGTTTCGGCAAAATTTCGAGGGATTTTCGAATATCTTGTTCGGCCCCTTGAATGTTAGCGGAGGCAAGTCGAACAATGCAGCGAGTATCCAGCAGGTAGTCGGTCGGCCCCGCAGCGTCGACCGCTTGCTCGATGAATCTATTGGCTTCTTTAAATTGTTGACCGGTCAACGCCAACATCATGGCTAAATTGTTGAGCACCTGAATGTTGTTTGGATCGACTTTCAGTGCCATCTGGTACGCACTGGCTGCCTCCGTTCCTACACCCAGCCAGCTCCATAAGTCGCCAAGACCAAGATTGATGGATACATTATCGGGATGCTTTGCTTGGACGCTTTGTGCTATGCCAATCAGTTCGCGAGCGTCGTCGGCCTTTAGCAAACCGTTTTGCCAGGCACCTTGGATTAGATCCCCGACTTCATCTGGTGGTAGGTTTGGACCGCGTAGCAATTCAATCGATTCCTTGATCTGGCCAAGTCGAGCGAGGTGGGCGGCCAACGCTAAACTGCGTTTGGAATCTGTCCTGGCAACTTCTGAAAAGGAATCACGTGCGGCATCAAGGAACCGTTTAGATTCCTCGATCTTACCCGTTTGCATCAGTTCGCTGCCGCCCAATTCGGCTATTTGTGCAGCCCAAAGCAGTCGCTCCGGCTCCTGCTTTCTGCGATTGGATTCCACTAGCTTGAAAAGCCGATCATAATCACGAGCTTGGAGAAGCAACCTCGCCTCAATCGATGCCGTGGACAGTTCCATCGGTGCCAATTTTTTCAGTTTGTCAATCCAAAACGCACTTTCGGAAAGTTCTTTTTGACCAATAAGTGCCTCGGCGTAATGACGAACGTACTTGCTTTCCGCTGAACCGCCCTTTCCTAATATGCTACGCATCGTTCGACTATATTGCGACCAGTCGCCGATTCGAAGGTAAAGGTTGGCCAATAGAAAGTTATCCGGCAACGAAAACGTGGGCTCTGTCTTGATAATTTGCTCTAGCAAACGAATCGATTCGGTCCTAGATGGTCGATCCGTATAGGTCGACAGAATGATCGCCAGTGTTCTTTGGTCGGCATTCGTCGGTCCCTCCTTTTTTTCGTTGATCGCCAACAAATCGCGAGATTTTTTTAAACCGTCCTCGGAGTCTCGCAATCCAATCATCAGAGCGAGTGCCCGCCTAGCCCAGGATTGAGTCTCCTCAGATGCATTGGTCTTTTCCGAAGTGAGCGTCATCAAGACAGGTTCAGCGATTGCCTCTTGTCCGCTCTTCATGCAAAAATCGGCATATTGACGCAAAAAATCGACATTATCGGACTGTGTCTCCAAGACTTTCTTGTAGTATAGCATAGCGTTCGGATAATCTTGAATCGCTTGATACGCCTGCGCCAATGCGTTGTCGCGATCTTTTTCCCGTATAGCACTAGCCGCTTCGTCTATGACCTTCAAGGCCGCATCGCGATCTCCCAAACGGCCGAGTATCTGGACTAGAGCCACCCATGGTCCTGGGGCTGCCCTATCCTTATCGATGGCGACTCTCAACTCTTCTTCTGCCTTGGCAATGTTGCCGGAGCTACTGTATACCTGCGCAAGCCACACGTGATCCTCTTGCTGGCCTGACTGATTAGCCCAGTCCTTTGCCAAAACTGCCGCCCTATCATAATTCTCGAGTTCCAGCGAAACCCGCGATGCCATTCGCGTCAACTCGGAGGAGAACGGAGTCTTTTGTTCTTGCAACTTTCGGACAATCTCGTCCGCCTCTACAAATCTGCCTTTTTCATACAGCAAAAAGATCGCTCGGGAAATCATTTGAGGATTCTGTTCACCCAGGCGAATCGCTTCGAGATAATTTTCGGATGCAAGATCCTTTTTATTTCGGCGATCGTTGATCTCTCCCCTGAGACGCGGAATGCGAGACCAGCTCGGGCGATCGACGGCTGCTTCGGCCAACTGCCCGATCGCCCTGGTAAACAATGCATCAACTTCATTAACCTGGCTTCCCTGGCTCGACTTCTCAAGGTTTTGGGCTTCCACGCTGAGTCGAATGGCTTCACCGACACGCCATAGTGGACCCGTTCCCTCGATGCTTTTGACCTGTTCAAGCGTAGCATTCATGTCCGCCAAGTCGTTGCTGCGAAAGGCGAGTTCAAATAGCAACATATGGATCAACAAATTGGAGCGCCCTTCCTCGGAGTCCGCTACAACCTTGGCATATTTCTTGGCCCGTTCAAAATCCTCCAAGGAAAGGAAGTAGAGTGCGAAACCAGATGCTAGCTGGGACTTTTGACTGGAGTCCCACTCCGCATCTGGGACAGAAAGTCGTTCCAGTTCGCTCACATCGACTTCCTTTCCGTATCGGCGCATCAGATAACGAGCTCTTTCCAATCGAACCGTGACCAAACTCGTCAGGCTTTCCCCAGCCCTATCCAGCGATCGCTCTACCTTGTCCCAGGCTTCGTTCTGGATCTGGAGCGCGATTAGAGCTTGGTGCAATTGCTGAACCTGAGGATCCAACTCCAGTCGGGTCTTCAAAATCGCCTCGGCTTCTTCGGGCTGATTCTCGGCCACCAACAACTCTGCCCGCAAAATGGCAAGGTCATTGGCCGCGTCGGGAAACCCTTCGAGCCTAGTCAAAAGCTGGCGAAGCGGTTCCCAACTCTCCCCAGAGGCGTCGCGACCCAAACCCTCGACCAAAAGTACCCTTGCCAAACTCAGACCAGCGGACAACGGTGCATTGGGTTGATTCAAGATTTGCGAAAGCTCGGCGATCGACTGTTGAACGCTTCCAGAGCGGAGAAGGGCATTGGCAAGCGATTCACGAGCGGCTAGCCATGACGGATCCGCCCGAAGCGCCCTTTGCAAAGCCTCTATTTCCTGGTCCGGTCTGCCAAGGTTTCGATAACAAATGGCACTCAGGAAGTCTGCCTGTTTCAAAAACTCATTGCTTCGATCGAACAGCGCTCTCGACTGGTCCAACAACGTGGCCGCTTGACGCCATTGCGACCTGGCAGTCAAAACCCTTGCCTCTAAGTAACGAATCGGAGCTTCGCGAAATTTGCGGATCTTAAGGTCAACAATAAGCTCCTCGGCCTCCGCCAACTTTCCCGCATCCAGTTGCAATTGCGCCAGTTCGAAAAGAAGTTGGGGACTACCCGGAATCGCGATAAGTCCGTCCTTTAGGATTTGCATAGCGGCTTGCGGCTGTTTGGCCGCTACCTCGATCAGTGCCGCCATTCGATATAGCTCAGGGTCTGAAGGATTCGATTCGATGGCCGTGTTAACGGTTTCTTGAACGTCTGAAATGCGATTTCGAATGGCCGCAATGTTTGCTAAAAGCAAGACATGTTTTGGCGTGTTTGGCGACAGCCGGTTGGCGGCCTGTGCATCCTGCCAAGCGGACTCAAGAATTGCATCTCTAGACGCTTTTTCCGAGGTCGCGAGCGAACGCCCCTGCTCCACCAAATAGAAACTGCGAGCCCGGTATGCCTCCGGGTCCTCAGGTGCGTTTTTGATTAAATCATCCAAGATTTTTTTGCCCCTGGCTACTCCGCTGAGCCGATCCTTCAGCAGCCCCGCAAACGCTGCAGCGTAAACGGGGTTTCGACTGTCTAGTTTGACAGCTAGCGCCAAGTGTTCCTCAGCTGCAACAAATTCTCCTAAGCGCACTTCGCAGTTCCCGAGTAACCATTGATATTCGGCATTGTCGGGTTCGTTAGGAATCAGATAGGTGGACAAGTTCTCTTTGGCTTCCGCGTGCCGACCTAAACCAATTTCTAGCTTGACAACGGATTTCCTCACGTCTTGAAGCTTCGGATCGATCCGAAGCGCACTTTCATAAGAATCTAGTGCCCCCATCGGGTTTCCTACTTCCAAAAGGATGTCACCCAACTCGAAATTGGCTTCTGCGGAGTCACGCCGCAATCCCAGGAACTGGTTGTAAAAACGAATCGCCTCTACTGGTTTTTTCTCCTCCGAAGCCTTTCTGGCTTGGGCGAGGACCTGCATCGAATTCCGAGAAAGCTGATATCGATGGACGCCAAAAAGGATAAACGACACAACTGCCAAAAAGGCCAGAAGCTTGATCAAGAAACCGTACTGAATTCTAACCTGCATAGTCTCGATTCCTGAAAAAATGCCAACGGGACAAATTAGTGGCACCGTCTTGTGCGAACCAGAATATTGTCATTCGGAAATGTGTCAAGTCTTTTCTTTTCGCATTATTCGTTGCAGATCGCGATGTTTTTCGACAATGACTTCCCACAAAATGCCTTACGGCCAGCGACGCACCGCAGGTTCAACCGATCGGATGTTTGCAACTCATTGCGTGCTCTCAATTCGGCTTCCGTCTTGCTCACCGAATCCATTCCAATCGTCGATTTTTTCTTGCATCGCCCACTTCGCGAGGACCTCGGGCATGACCATTACCTCAATCTTCAAATCCCAACTCAACGATCAATCGTCTTGATTTACTTTCCTTGCAATCGAACAAGTAGAACTAAGGCGAGCGGTAGATTGCAGCATCCCAACCCGAAGCGTTACGGCTTGTTGCTTTAGTGAAGTCGTTATTAGGTAAGGGCGGTACGACGGACTTCCAAGTCCGTCCATGGGGAATTCGACGGACTTGGAAGTCCGTCGTACTATTACATCAACAAGCCGTTACGTATCGGGTTATGACTGGTAGTTTTGAGCCCAACGCTCGCCTCAATGAGATCTTGCACCGAGCTAAAAAAAAAGTCCAGCAACCATCGATTGCCGGACTTCATTTTGCTAATTCCTAGTGCAAATCCCAAACTTCGACTACGACTTCTTGCGGCGCGATCGAACCAAACCAACGACCAAAGCGCCAATCCCGAAAAGGCCGAGTGACGTAGGCTCCGGAACAGTTGTGATGATCAAACTTAATTCATTAAGTCCGGCTATCCCCCCAAAATCCACCGAATTGAACGTCCCATTGACTGAGGTGAGGGTCGCGGACATGCTATCTGGAGTGCCTCCAACGATTTCAACCGCCTGACCACCGCTCAAAAAGACATCAGTCGCAGCGGTAGTAACACTGGCGTTATTACCGTAGAAGCCTTGGAGGGCCGCTAAAACGTCAGACTGGAGACCGATGTGGGACCCCCACACGTTTGGTGTCACACCCAAGATCCCATTGGAAGCTACAACAGCCGCAACCTGTTCACCGTCCGTGAAGGTCACACCGGTACCAGTAAAGGCTTTGGGCGAATACAAATAAACATTGTAGCCAGGCGCGTAAAAAGGCAGCAATTTGGAGAAATCACTCGGGGGGTTCCCCGTAACCAAGGTTCCAGGAATGGTCGCAAATTTATTCACCAAACCGGTCGCATTGTTGTAGCCGGACTTCAGCAACGCAACATTCGTATTTGCGCCAGCTATGAAGCCAGCCGATGCTGAGTTGATCGACGTCAACCCCAAAATTACCGTTAAACACAAACCCAAAATTCTTCGCATGGCATACATCCCCATCAACTAGAAAACAAGTGTGAAATCACCGACGAACCAACTTATCTCGCAGTATATCCTGCCCAAATTCTAGCGTCAATGCTTTACGGACGGATCGTCAAGTCGGCCCGTCACTTTTTGAACAGTCACCCTACACTGGAATAATTTAACATCCGTTAAAGCCGCTATAACGTGTTTAATCAAACCGTTAACGCAAAAAGTACTTTCCTGTTTTTCAAAATGATTGCTATTTCCGATGAGTGAAGCGTGGCGGAACTCGCCAGAGTTCGGTTTTTCGTTGAGGCACTGAAGTCTGGCGACTACGGCTACCCTAAAATTTAATCTGGACAAAGCACTAGTGTTCTGTCCAGATTAAAAATGGGGGTTAAAGAGTAGAGCAATTGTCCTCAATTGCTTGCAAAACGATTGAGGACAATCGTTCTACAATTTTTCGCCAACCCCAAAATCTAAGTTGGACAAAGCACTAGCGCTCTGTCCAGATCAATCATGTTCCTTCGCGAGTTCGTTGGCGATCAACGTTGCGAAGCCTTCTAAACGCTCCTGTGCCGCATCTATCGTAGGCGCTAACGTTTGAAGCAAAAACTTCGTCGTACTCGGCCAAGCTTTCTTTCCCCAGAAACGATGGCGTTTCGTCTTAAATCCATCGGAGGAAAAAAAGTAAATGTCCGCGACTTGAAACCAATGGCATGTCACCACCCACTTTTGATCCTTTTGAAACGAAATCAACTCGATCGGTATATCGCCGGCGGCTGTCGTAATTTTGGCCGGGCGACGCCCCTGAATCGTCCAGCCCGCCCCCGGGTAACAGATCTCAGGATGATGAGGGGTCTCAGAAAAAATCTCCTTGTTTGACCAATTGGCCGAGTGCATGGAAATCTCTTGACCCCCTGAATCACGGTATATGCGATTCACGAACTGGTTGGCCTGCAATACCTGAACCGTATCATCGGGAATCTCAACATCCTCACCTACCCATCCATCGATCGTCTTCGGAAGGGCAGACAGATCGACTTCGGGGCCGATTGACAAATCGGCTCCAGATCCGACCCACGTGATCAGCACAAAACCTACGGCCAAAAAACCAAACAACAATACGATTCGGCTATTCATAATTTCGGCTATTCATAATTTGGTCTACTTATTTAGAGATCAAACGCTTTGATCTGCTTGGCTTGCCATACGTTGAATAGGGCGAATAGCCCGAATAGCCCGAATAGCCCGAATAGGTCGACGCGCCAATCATCACCGTGCCTAGCAACGTCGCACCAAAGGATCGTAGAATCTCGCACGCTTGAGCTGAAGCCGACAATCGCGATTTGTCGCGCACCAAAGTTAGAATGACCCCATCCGTAAACTTACCGATCACTCGAGTGTCATGAACCGGCAACACCGGGCTCGAATCGACGACGACCAAATCAAAAGTGCTCCGCAGATAATCGAACAGATCTGTCACCGTACCCGCCGTACATCGCTCTTGCAAGTTGCCATGCCAGTCTCCAGCCGTCATCACGCTCAAATTCTCGACGGTGGTCTTTTGTAGCGTATCCTCAAAGGATATCTCGCCAAATAGCGATTGAGCTAGGCCAGGATCTAACGTCAAATCCAAGTAGCGATGAATGCTTGGACGCCGCAAATCAAAGTCGACCAACGCTACTGATTTCCCCGCTCGGGCTAAACTCTGCGCCAACTGGCATGAAACTGTCGATTTCCCCTCGCCAGGCATGGCACTGCTAACCATAAAGACTTGCCGCTTGTCGATCTGAGAACTATAGAGAATCATCGATGCAAGTCCGTCAATCGCTTCATCCATTTCGGCCTCGGCTGGTTCGATGCCGTGACTCGGTTCCAAATCTCTTCTCATCAACGGATTTCCCGGTACGAGCGGGATCTTTCCAATCGACGGAAGAGAAAGCGATTGGCTCGCACCCTCGGCGTTGTTTACCCGCCCTCGAGTCAAATCCCAAAGCAAGAGCAACCCAAACGGAACCACCAGTCCGATCATCCCGAAGGATGCAGCCCGGATGATTCGCTTAATGGATTCTGGCACCGTCGCGTCGGAGGCCAAATTGAGAATGCGAATGCGGGATGCTGTCTTGAGTTCCACGGTCGTTCTTTCGATTTCATCGCCCACCGTATGCAAAACGCTCTCCAAACCAGAAATCTCCGATCGCATCAGTTCGACGTCGATCGACGATCTGCCAAGCTGGCGAGTTTCGTCTGATAATTGCTCCACTTTTTCCTTTAGTACTTTTTCCTGATTAAGGAGCACCTGCATTTTGGCATTCAAGCCCATCAAATCGTAAATGCCGCCGCCCGGTGATTGCAGCAACCGATTCCGCTGATCCTGGGCTGCCGTCGCTTTCGCACGCACTTTGGCTTCAGCTTTTCGCTGCGTTAACAACTCCTTTTTGACTTCGAGCTCTTCCCTGGCTTTTTGAACGTTGAAATGGCTTGGCCCAAAAACTTTGCTCATCCCGTCCAGT
>JAIPFP010000114.1 GCA_021736575.1 Pirellula sp.
GAGGTGAGAAACCTAGACAGATGAGTAAAAAAGAAACACGCAATCGCCGAACCCATTCGGTCGGTATCGCAGCGCAAATAAGAAACGGTTGAAGCGTTTGGTAAACCGCAGTGTCTGTGAACATTGTTCCGCTCAGATGCGTCTCATGTTGTCGATTTCCACGAGTGGTTCGTGTAGCCAATCGGCGCATTAGATGCACGGATCGAATGGCCTCGACGTATCGTCAGGCACATGCAAACACCGTGCCATCCACAATTCTGCGGACGAAGCATGTTACTTTTGTTTTTTGGACGAAAAAACCCACTGTCCCCAAGTAAATTAGTACTGCACGTTAGCTCCCAGTACTGCCGGTACTGACCGTGGCGGGCAGCTCCACCTTTTTAGGTTCGGAAGCGGGCGCTGCGTGCGGCTTGGCCTTGGGCGCGAACACCAAAACCGTTACCGCACCGCCGATGCCTATCAACATCGCACCGATAAAGTAGCTGCTGATCCTATCGAGCGAGCCGCCTACGAACATCGACGTTAGTGTATTGATCACGGGCGCAAAGCCAAACACCAGTGGCATGACAAAAATTGGCTTACCACCATAGTTGAAAGCCAAGATAATGCCGAGCGCACCAATTGCACCTGCACCACCAGCGAAAATGGACCACATCATTCCGCTGCTGATTTGCCCCCAGTCTAGTTTGACGTCGTCCGGCGCCACCCTCAAAATCATAACTGGCAAAGCGACCGCAATGATGAAGTACGCGATACCGACACAGCAAAAGGGACGAAGCCGAGAGCCCCCCATTTTCATTTGTCCCATGTGTAAAAATGGACCGTATGCACCCCAGCATACAACGGCTAGGCAAATGGATAGGCCGATGGCAACGGGATTGATTGCAGCGCGGGCAGCAACCTGTTCTTCTTTTTTGTCGTTACTCGCTGCCGTTTCCGTACTCGCTACCGTTTCCGTGCTCGCAGCCGTTTCCGTGCTCGCAGCCGTTTCCGTGCTCGCAGCCGTTTCCGTACTCGCTGCCGTTTCCGTACTCGCTGCCGTTTCCGTACTCGCTGCCGTTTCCGTCTTTGTAACGGCGGCTTTGGCAGGTGCTGCCGGCTTATTGATCAACACGCCCACCGCCCCGACGGCCACCAGCACCAGCCCCAAAATGAAAAGCGGTTTGATCTGTGAAAACGATTTGTTCAGCCAAGAGGTCACCAAGGTGTTTACCACAGGTGCACAACCGAAAACAATCGGCATCACGTAAATGGGTTGCCCCTTAAAGGCGACTGCAAGTATGACGCCGAGTGCCCCGAGCGCTCCGACCGTCCCCGCAAACAAGGACAAAAGCGTGCCACCCAGTGACCAAAACCCTTTTTCTTTCTTGCTGCTCAACACTCCTATTGGGACTAAAACTGCGATTAAGAAATAGGCAATCCCAACCCCTATAAAAGCTCGAATCGAACTATGCCCCAGCCTTTCGGTCCCTTGATGCAAGAGGATCCCGTAGACACCCCAAAAGATCGCGGTCATCGCGGTAAACAACAAAACCAAAGGCAATTTCAACATGGATGATTACAATCTACTGAACAATTAAGGGTGAATCGGATAAGGCTAAATGCGGAACGAGGTTTTAGGAACAGGTGTGAATCAAGAGACAGTGAGCATTCGCTCGAGCGCGACCAAAGACCACTTTGCGATGTCCTCGCGAACGACAATCTGATTTACGATCGTCTCGTTCACCAGATTTTCCAAGCTCCAGCATACGTGGGCCAAGTCGATACGGTACATTGTAGCGCACATGCAAACCAAGGGGGATAAAAAGTGAATCTCCTGCTCTGGATGCTCCTTTTTCAAGCGATTGACGAGGTGAAGCTCGGTGCCGATCGCCCACTTCGTGCCGGCTGGTGCCTTGCGCACCGTATCGATAATTTTGCTCGTCGATCCGGAGATATCAGCAATATCGTTCACCTCTTGTGGGCATTCCGGATGAACGAGGATCTTAATGCCTGGGTGGTTCTTTCGAAAGGAATGGACGTGCTCCGCCTGAAACATCTGGTGAACGGAGCAATGCCCTTTCCAAAGAATGACACGCGAGTCTTGGATGGATTGCAAAGTGTTGCCCCCCAGTTCTGGCTCATGGGGGTTCCAAACCGGCATGGCATTGTTTCCGATTCCCATTTTGAGCGAAGTGTTGCGACCCAAATGCTGGTCAGGAAAAAAGAAGACTCGCTTGCGTTGAGCAAAGGACCAATCGAGAACTGCCTTGGCATTGCTGCTCGTGCAAACGATACCGCCATGCCGACCGCAGAAGGCTTTTAGGCTGGCCGCACTATTGATGTACGTGACGGGTGTCAGGTCGTTTGTGTCGATGACTTCGCCAAGTTGCTTCCATGCAGACTCCACTTGCCGAATGGCTGCCATGTCCGCCATCGAGCAACCCGCCGCCATATCGGGTAGGACGACTGCCACCCGCTCACCGTGACGTGCATCTAGTTTCTCTGGACGATTCGCTAAAATATCGGCCGTTTCGGCCATAAAGTGGACACCACAAAACACGATCGAACGGCAGTCCTGGCTGTCCGCCGCAAGTTTGCTGAGTTGATACGAATCTCCATTGAGGTCCGCATGTTGGATCACTTCATCCTGCTGATAATGATGTCCGAGAATAAGTAGCTTTTTCCCAAGCTCTCGCTTGGCCGCAATGATTCGCTCGTTAAGCAATTCATTGCTAAGTTCTCGGTAAGGCGGAAATCCAAGCGGTTCGAGAGCGACGCTCATGGCTTAAAGGCAAGGGGTTAGTGTGAAGTAAGGTTCGTAGAAACAACCATACGGTGTACGAATCCATCCGCTAAATCCTAATGGAATTCAACCGATCGGCATAGCGTTTCCACTTTTTTTGCGGCACGAGCGTTCCGCACAAAGTGTCGAATGGACGAGGGCCCCCCTCACTTTTTACTCTACCACACTAATCACCTCGGATCCATTTGGCGTACTCATGGCTCGCCAAACGGGCAATTCCACACTATTTGCCGTTGCGCGTACGCTGCCATCACCATAGGCCGAGTTAACCAAGCCTGTATGGTAACTGCGAGAAGTGATCGATGCATAGGTTGGCGTTCCACTTCGTCCGTTAAGTCCCTCTTGCCAAGAGTTGTAATCGATGTCAAGTTCGACTCCACCGACCACGACGAGCACTTTCGTATTGGGAGCGAGCGTCGTAGTGAATCCTGTGTGGTGAACTCGCCCATCCGGCCATTCCGTGTGGCCCGTATCTCGAAACGATGTGCCTACAGTCGCAATACTCGCTACCGCCGCCGCGGTGTTCGGAATGGTTGTGTTGCTCGGACCGCCGTTGCGATAATAAGGTGTCCAAGCTTTGACATCCGAGGCGAGCAACGTAACGCTGGTTCCGTCGGTAATTTCCGACATTCGAAGAAAGCTGTTTGGAAAAAACAGCCCGTTGCCACGCTGGCCCGTTACCGGATTGTAGACAAACCAAGGACCGTAGTTGACCCCATAGCTCGTCGGGACTAATTTTGGACGAGCCAATCCATTGGATGGCCCCGGATCACGAATCACGGAGCCCTTAACATCGCTTGGGCAGGAAAAAGTGGGGATACCAATTCCGTCAATCACCATTTGAAAGTCCCAACCCGCGGATAGGTTGATCTGGCTACCCAAGGACGATTGCTCCAAGTAGGGCAAGATGCGTCCATGAACTCCCCAGCCAAGATTGTTGTTCACGTTTGGCGCATCATAGTTGATCGCCACACCCGGTGGGAGTCGACGCATTGCGCTCTCATAGTTAAGAGTTGCTAGGCCGATTTGTTTCAGGTTATTGCTGCATTGCATCCGGCGGGCTGCTTCGCGGGCCGCCTGAACGGCCGGCAACAAGAGCGATACCAGCACTCCAATGATCGCAATAACCACGAGCAACTCAACGAGGGTAAAGCCATCTGACTTGATTCTTACTTTGTGCATTGCCTATCGATCCAGCTCGGGTGTCGTAGCGTTTGGCGACTGTCGGCCGATGTCTCGCCATGTCTCGGGACACGGTCTTGCCTTGGTTCGGCACACGATAAGTCAGATCCTGCTCGTTTTCTAGTATGGCGAAATTTTGTCCAGTCGACGTTTTTATCGGTTTTTTAAACGATGCGGGAAAAAAAGTTGTTTGTCGCCGTAAAGACTTGGACTCTGCTTTGAAGTACAATGTCATTGAATATTTATGACGATGGTTTTTGGAATTTCCGCATGTTAGGTTCTCATCATTCAAACAAATCGCGTCGAACAGCGTGCTTAAGCATGTTGGTCACTGCTCGGTGTTTGCTGATGCTTTTGGTTTGGTCGGGTCCTGTACCTGTTTGCCACTCGCACGGAACTCTTGCGAACACTTCCAACATTGACAACGCTTTTGAGCAACATTTGCGGACCTATCATCGAGATGTCGATCTGTGTCGCGACGTTCAACTGGGTCTGCATTTCCACTGGGTCCTGCAAGTCGATTCGCAGGGCGGAACAAGCAACGCAAGTTTGTTCCTTGCTTGTTCGCAATCTATGGTGGCCAATGGGAACTGCCAATCATGCTTTCACGATTGGCTGGGAAGTGCGAGGTTCGGTGGCACTCTCTGCTGTTTCCAACCTTGCGTTTGGAACGACGCACGCCTCGAATGTTGGCATCGTCCGACTCGCGATTGCCAACATCTCTTTTCGCAGCCCAGTCGTTTAGACATCTTGCGCTGTTGATTGCCCGTCGAATCGCTTTCGGCATCAATCAATTTTCATTCAAGTTGTGGGGTCTTGCATCATGGTCACGACACGTTCGTATTGGCGATCAAAACAATTTCTGGGTTCAGTAGTCTCGGTTATTTTTTCTCTGGCGGTCGGAATGATCGCGATGCGTTGGATCATGCTCAGTTCGGCACCTCGCATGCTGGACTCTCGCGAGCAGCAGTCCACGACGCGGGCGAGTTTGCAAGAAAACGCGAGCATTGTCACTCTTCCAAACGAGTTGTGGGCCCCATCGGCGATCGAAATTCAGCCAGCAGTTCGAGGCGATTTCTCTCGATCTGTTCGACTGACTGGGCGAGTCGGGCTCAACGAAGATCGTATCGCGCATGTTTTCCCGATGGTTGAGGGATCTGTGCAAAGTGTTCATGTTCAATTGGGCCAGCTTGTTCGAGCGGATGATCTATTAGTGGTCATTCACAGCCGCGATATCGGACAAGCGAAACTTGAGCTTTATCAAGCACGCTTGCAATTGGAATTTGCTCAAATGAAGGATGCGAGAACGAAAACAATGGCGGCGAATACGAGCGATTTGATTACCGCCTTACGTGCAAATGTACCCATCGATAGTATTGAAGCCAAGTTTCGGGATCGTTCGATGGGAGACTATCGACAGACGTTGCTTGCCGCTTACGCGAACCTGTACAAATCCCAGGCCGATTTTGCACGACTCGATTCGTTAACCGATCGAACATCGATCCCTGAAAAGCAATTTGTTTCGGCTGAGGCGATCCGAAACGCAGATCGCGCCACCTTTCAAGCGAGCCTCGAACAGATTGCATACGATTTGCAAAATACCATTTTGACCTCGTCACAATCGGTTCGCGAATCGGAGACGCGAGTGGCTGTTTCTGAAACCAAATTGCGGATTCTGGGCTATCGCGGGGATGACTTGCAAAACGTCAACCCAGCCACCGAGGGTGAAGCCATTTCGCACTATCCAATTCGTGCTCCTTTTGATGGAACGATCATCTCGAAGGATGTCGTACTGCTTGAACACACGCGTCTGGGCGTGCAGTTGCTCAGCATTGCCGACCTGTCGACGGTTTGGATTACGGCGGATGTTTATGAGGAAAACTTGCCGCTTCTCAACGCCTCAACGGATAAAGAGATCCTTGTTCGCAATGAAGCTTGGCCTGATCGAACCTTTTCCGCGAAGGTTTTCTATACAGGCGAGATTATGGATGAATCATCGCGTACTATCGCCATGCGGGCTATCGCCACGAACGCCGATCATCTGCTGAAGCCGGGCATGTTTGTGAATGTCGAATTACCGGGGATGCTGGAAAAAAGCGTCTTGCGTGTTCCCGCCACGGCTGTTCAAGAACATGAGGGAAGCAAGTTTGTCTTTGTCCATAAAGGGGACGAAGTGTTCGAGAGGCGAGATATCAAGGTAGGGCGCAAACAAGAAAATATTGTTGAAGTGCTGGATGGACTTGCAACCGATGAGCCTGTCGTCGTTACGGGCGGGTTCTTTCTCAAGTCGCGATTGCTCGCAGATTTGATGGGGGAATAAACCATGGTCAACCATCTTATTGACTGGGCATTGGATAATCGATTCATTGTCCTAGTACTAGCCGTTATGATCCTGATTGCAGGTGGCTTTGCCGCATCCACGATTCCACTCGACGCTGTTCCCGACTTGACCAACGTTCAAGTGCAGGTGCTCACCAACTCGCCATCGCTGGGACCGGTCGAAGTCGAGCAGTTCATTACGTTTCCCGTCGAGAACGCGATGAGTGGATTGCCTCGCATTGACGAAATTCGCTCGATCAGCCGATTTGGGCTATCCGCTGTGACGGTTGCGTTTGAGGAGGGGACGGATATCTATTGGGCTCGCAATCTGATCAATGAACGACTTCAGAAAGCTCGACAAGAGATCCCTGCTGGAATGGGCGATCCACAGATGGGACCTATTGCAACCGGTATGAGCGAAATCTATCAATTCGAAGTTCGCGGTAAGCCAGGGTCCACAATGAGCTTGATGGAGTTGCGGACCATTCTTGACTGGCAGATTGCGTTTCAACTGCGAAGCGTACCCGGAGTTATCGAAGTCAATACCTTCGGCGGAGAGCTTAAGACCTACGAGATTCAAGTCGATCCAAATAAACTTCGTAACTACGGTATTTCGTTGAGCAAAGTATTTCAATCGCTCAACGAGAACAATGCAAATGCTGGGGGTGGTTCCATCTCGCATGGTTTTGAGCAACGACTGATTCGTGGCGAGGGACTTGTGGGATCACTCGAAGATATCAGCAGCATTGTGCTCGATAGTCGCAATGGAATTCCCATTCGAATCTCGGACATCGCTCAAGTAAGATTCGCACCGATGCTCCGGCAAGGTGCCGTGACACGCGATGGCGATCGCGAAGCAGTCACCGGGATGGTTATGATGTTGATGGGTGGAAATTCAAGGCAGGTGGTCGAGGACGTCAAGCACAAGATTGCGGAGATTCAAAAAACACTCCCGGCAGGTGTGGTCATTGACACGTTTTACGACCGCACGGAATTGATCGAAAAAACGATTAGTACGGTTGCAGAGAATATCGGCATCGGTGTTGTCCTGGTCATCATCATGCTGTTTCTATTGTTGGGCGATGTCCGGGCCGGACTGATTGTTGCGGCTGCGATTCCATTGTCTGCAATGTGCGCGCTGATCGCCATGAAATACGCTGGCGTCTCCGCAAATTTGATGAGTCTTGGGGCCGTGGACTTCGGAGTGATCGTGGATGGGGCTGTGGTGATGGTTGAGAACTCGATCCGGCAAGCAACCAAGTTCCAACGATTGAATGGAGGCAAAACGGTTCCTCTCAGCGTCTTCCGTGAGTCGGCGAAAGAAGTTGGTACCCCCATTTTGTTCGCTGGGTTGATCGTGATCATTGTTTTCTTGCCGATCCTGAGTTTGCAAGGAATGGAAGGCAAAATGTTTCGGCCCATGGCATTTACATTTATGTCTGCTCTTTCATCGGCGTTGATCTTGTCGGTGACTGTGATGCCAGTGATGGCTTCGTTATTCTTGGCTAGGCGAATCAAGGAGAAGGAGACGTTTCTCGTTCGATGGATAAAACACATCTATACTCCGATGCTCGACTTTGCCATGAAACGACCTGCAATGATGTTTTCAGGCTCAATCGCGATCTTCGTAGTGAGTGTGGGATTGGCGGCGAGGTTCGGAGTGGAGTTTGTTCCGAAGCTTGACGAAGGGGATATCGCTATCCAAGCAACGCGGCTGCCGAGTGTCTCGCTTGAAGCATCGTTGGACATGACTCGGGCTATCGAGCGAGCGTTGCTGAAATTTCCCGAGGTAGAAAGTGTTGTTTCAAAAACGGGGCGGCCTGAAATTGCAAACGATCCGATGGGGGTTCATCAGACGGATGTGCTTGTTCGGATGAAGCCGCTCAACCAATGGCCTCCCGGATCTACCAAAACACTACTGATCGAAGCGATGCAAAAAACGCTGGAGACGAATGTCCCCGGGAACTCATTTAGCTTTACCCAACCCATTGAACTTCGTGTTCAAGAGTTGGTCGCGGGTGTGCGTTCGGATATAGGCTTGAGTTTGTATGGCGACGATTTAACGGTGTTGAAGAAGTCGGGTGATGAAATTGTGCACGCGCTTGGAAAAGTGCAGGGAGCAGCGGATGTTCAGGCTCAGCAAATCGCTGGACTTCCCTATTTGCGAGTGATCGTCCGCCGACAGGACCTTGCTCGATACGGTATCAACACGCGAGAAGTATTGAATGCCATCAGCACGGTCGGAGGAATGCCGGTTGGACAGGTTTTTGAGGGACAACGGCGATTTCCAATGCAAGTGAGGCTGAGACCTGAATCGCGAGAGAATGTGGAGCAGCTCTTGGAGCTCAAAATCGACGATGCCAGTGGTCGGCAGATCCCCATATCGCAACTTGCGGATATCACGTTTGAAGATGGACCAGCCGAGATCAGCCGACATGCGATTCGCAGAAGGTTGCTGATTCAATGCAATGTCCGCGGTCGAGACTTGGCCAGCTTCGTTGCAGAAGCGCAGCGAATTGTTCAACAGGACGTGAAGCTACCGGCCGGATATTCTTTGGCCTGGGGTGGGCAATTTCAGAACTTGCAGGAAGCCAGCAAGCGACTGGCGATCGCCGTTCCAGTCGCATTGTTTCTGATTTTTGCTTTGCTCTACATGACATTCAATTCGGTCAATCTTGCGATGCTGATCTATTTGAATGTGCCGATAGCTGCGACGGGAGGAATCATCGCTCTCTCGCTTCGAGGCATGCCGTTTTCGATTTCAGCCGGCGTGGGTTTTATCGCTCTGTTCGGAATTGCAGTGATGAATGGAGTGGTTCTGATCGAGCACATTCGACATACGAGGCACATGGGTGCAAATCAATGGGATGCCGTTGTGACTGGGACTCTCGACCGGTTGCGGCCCGTGTTGATGACCGCGACATGCGGCGCTTTGGGATTTATTCCGATGGCGATTTCAGGTAGTGCTGGAGCGGAAGTTCAGCGTCCCTTGGCAACTGTCGTGATCGGCGGCTTGATCACCTCGACGGCCTTGACGCTCTTGGTGCTCCCGACGATTTACCGGTGGTTCGAGCCGAAAACATCAGCGGTTGGTAGCGGGGACCACCAGCCCACCCCTGTCACCATGTAGTCATCGACTTTGGCCAACCAATGGACTGCTGATCCCATTGGCAGTCCGAATCAAGCGAGCGTTTTTTAGAAGTCGACGTAAATAGGAACGAAGTTCGCTTTGACGAGGAGCTACAGACATGAGAGCAACGGCAGAATTGGGACAGTCCAATGACGACCGTGCCGAAATTGCCAAAACCGCACATCAAGTGTGCCAAGTAGGCTAACATGAGATCGACAAACAACCTTTCCATCGCTTTAGAAAAGAAAAATATGACCAACGACGATCTACCTCAAACTCTCGAAAAGCTCCATTTGGATTTGGCCAAGAATCCACAGCTAGATGAAAAGACATCTCAATCCTTGCGTTCGCTGATCGAAGAGATCCAAGTGGTGCTCGCGCGATCGGGAAGCGACCAGCCAACGGAATTGCCGTCAGGTCCGACGCTTTCGGAAAGGGTAAGCGATTTGGTTGCGGATTTTGAAATGCGGCATCCCAAGCTTACAACAACCTTGGCTACGATTGCGGAACGCCTATCCGACATGGGTATCTAGACACCGACAAGAGTCGAAAAAGGTTGATAATCGAGGCTAGCTGGCCATTCGGAATGATTTTTGCGGTGAATGTCACCCAGTTAGGCGAGCGGCAGCACGAGATAGTCCCGAAGCACAGGCTGCTAGCCTGTGCTTTCTAGACAATTACAGGCTGGCAGCCTGTGCTACGTGGACGCGTGGTACCTCCTTGCGCCTTAAGGTGGTTAGATATTTGAGGCCAGGAGCGTGACGACAAAGAATCTCGACCGGTTATTTAAGCCCAAGAGCATTGCGGTGATTGGTGCGAGCAGCCAAATCGATAAAGTTGGCAATATCGTGCTTCGCAATCTACTCGAAGCGGGTTTTCAGGGGCCGATCTATCCCATTAATACAAAACACAACGAGATTGCTGGTCTACGAACTTTCTCGTCCGTGTCGGACTTGCCAGCACCCGTTGATCTAGCGGTTATTTGTACGCCAGCAACCGTGATTCCGAGGGTGGTTCGGGAATGCGGCGAATCGGGGGTTTTGGGAGTCTTGATCCTGTCCGCCGGATTTCGTGAAATCGGCTCGCAAGGTGAAGAGCTTGAGCGGGCGATACTACACGAGGCCAAGCGGTTTGCTGGTCTGAGAATCGTTGGACCCAATTGTTTGGGCATTGTTTCACCCAGCTTCAGGTTAAACGCAAGCTTTGCAGGTGGGATGCCAAAACCTGGACGTGTCGCTTTCCTTTCCCAATCGGGAGCCCTGTGCACTGCGATTCTTGACTGGGCGCGACAAAAGGACATCGGATTCTCGCATTTCGTTTCGGTGGGGAACATGATGGATGTAGGGATGGGTGACTTGATCGACTATTTCGACCAAGACGATTTGACGGATTCGATCGTGATGTATGTCGAATCGATCAGTAAGCCTCGGGATTTCATGTTGGCGGCTAGAGCATTTACTCGCAACAAGCCAATCATCGCTTACAAGGCAGGTCGATTCGAAGAATCCGCCAAAGCAGCCGCGTCACATACAGGCGCTCTCGCCGGTTCGGATGCAGTCTATGAAGCGGCATTTGCGCGAGCGGGAATCATTCGAGTGTTCGATGTCGAAGAGATGTTTGATTGCGCTGAGTTATTGGCCCGGCAAAGCAAACCCTATGGGCGGCGGCTCGCCATTTTGACGAATGCAGGCGGACCGGGTGTCATGGCGACCGATGCACTCCTGGAAAAACATGGAACGCTGGCTTCGTTGACTTCTGGGACCATCGAAGCCTTAAATAAATTCCTGCCAGCCTCATGGTCGCATCGAAACCCGGTGGATGTCTTAGGGGATGCAACGCCGGAGCGACTGAGCAACGCATTGCAGGTTGTTTTGGATGATAAACAAGTCGACGCAACATTGATTATTATCACCCCCCAAGCGATGACGAATCCAACAATGGCCGCACAAGCGATTCTAAATGTTGCAGCGCAGGCGTCGAAACCGATTCTAACCTCTTGGATGGGGGGGCTATCGATGCAGGAAGGTATCAAGATGCTGAATGAGGCAAACATTCCTAATTTCTTCACACCAGAGGAAGCCGTCAGATCATTCATGCATCTCGTCGAATATTCGCGACTCCGAGAAACGCGCTACGAAACTCCACCCGAGAATCCTGTCGAATTGCTTGTCGATCGGCCTCGCATCCGTCGAGATTTTGAAAAGTTGTTTTGCAGTGGCCAAACCATTCTATCGGAAATTTCTTCGAAAGCATTGTTGGAAGCTTATGGGATACCGACTACCAAAACGCTTTACGCCAAAAGCAAGTCGGACGCTCTCGAATGCGCTCGCGAGCTGGGCTATCCCTTGGCCATGAAGATCTTCTCTCCCGACATAACGCACAAGACGGATGTTGGTGGGGTCGAACTAAATCTAGGCCATTCGGAGGATGTAGCCAATGCGTTTGATCGGATAACCGGTAACGCCAATCGATTGCGTCCGGATGCTCGTGTGCTAGGAGTTTCGGTACAACGGATGGTTTCGTCCGTTCATGGTCGAGAATTGATCGTTGGGGCAAAACGCGATCCCGTTTTTGGGATGGTGTTGTTGGTGGGGGCGGGAGGAACGATGGCTGAGCTTTTTCGTGATAGCGCTCTTCAGCTGCCGCCGCTGAACGAACGGCTAGCTCGACAGATGATTGAGTCGTTGAAATGCTGGCCGATCTTGCAAGGATATCGAGGTAGGCCTGGAGTCAACATCGATCTCCTAATAAACACCCTCATTCGTGTTTCCTACTTGGTGGCAGACTTCCCGGAGATAGAGGAGTTGGATGTGAATCCATTGCTTGTGACTCCCGGTGAAGCGGTTGCGCTGGATGCAAGAATCGTCCTTGGGGAATTTATAGAATCGTGAACAAAAAAGAGCCTTTCATGTGTCAGCCATAATCGAGACAAAGTCGTGAATCTACATGTTCTGATTGTTGATCCTGATGAATCGCTGCTTGAGTTGTATCGCGCCTACTTGGCTCGTTCCGGTTTGAAGGTCGAATTGGCTTCCTCAGGCTTAGTATTCGTCGAAAAGCTGTACGCATGGAAACCCAAGGTGGTGGTTCTTGAACCTGAATTGCCTGATGGTTGGGGGGATCGCTGCGTGGATGAGTTAACGCGAATGCCTGAATTGGATCGTCCGGGGCTTGTGATACTGACTCGACAAAACCCAATCATGCACCGGTTACGAGTCTTTGCCTGTTTCGTAAAGCCGATGCCGATGGCCAGTCTCGTTGATTCGATTCGCGCCGCGGCATTCGAAGCGGATCGACCCAATCGCTGATCATGGCACGGCGTTTGCTGTTACAATCAAACGTATTGTTTGGCGAGCGGCAGACTGAAAACTACCAATCCTAACCCGATCCGTAAGTGAGGGACCTGCGAAATTGTCCCTCGCTTACCGGGCTTGTTGGTTTAATATGGTTCGACATGGCCAAAGGTAACTTCACAATCCGAAACGTAAGTGAGGGACGAACAATTCCTCGCTAACGCTTCGAGTTGGGATAGTGCAATCTGCCGCTAGCCTTAAATTGGCTTTTGCCATTTTTTTCGGATCCAGAATGTTGACAGGTGCCCAGATGGAAATAGAAAACAATCCGAGCGTGAACAGTCTCTTTGAGCAATGGAAAGCCGAACATTGCGAGCTTGACGATTATGCGATGGAATTAGCGAGCTGGATCCATCAACAATCCAAGCAAAGGAATTTGCAGTTTAGAGAAGCTGTTGAGCGGCTTGCTGACTTGTCGGCAAGGCTAGCATCTCACTTCGATCGGGAGCAAGAGATCGGCGAAAAGATCGTCGCAGCGCAACGCCATCTGTCGCCCGAAGCGGAATCGCTCAAGCGGCAAGCGGATCGGGATCATTCCAACATCATGAAGCGGCTCAAGCATTTGTCGGATCGAATGCAGGATGCGGAAGCGGAGTGCGACGCGTGGAAGGCAGGCATGGACGAACTCAATCTCATTCTGGACACGCTGGAACAACATGAGGAACAAGAAGCCGAAAGCGTTGGCTGGATGCTTCCTCGAAAGAGTGTCAGTTGAAAACGACCAGGTTCGGGCGGGCTGAATTGAGATGGTGTCGGAACAATGCACTGGTTAAATAAAACGCTCAATGAAGCGAGGATCCAGTGGAATATCACTTACTTCGAGATCTGAAATGAGGTCAACAAAGAGTGCCGATTTTGGATTCATGAGCTGCTTTCCGACATTCGCCCAGGCAGTTTGAAGTCTTGGCGAATCCGCCTTTCCGTTGAGCCTCAAATCGGCTTCCAACTCCAAAGCTTGTGCAATCGCCAGGTACTCTGGCTGTTGTTTTTGCAACGTAATCGCATAACAAAGGGAGGCCACCGAGTGGCACAATTGGTCGAAAATTCCGCCTTCATCACCTAGCAAAAAACTTTGATCGATGAAACTTTTTTGGTACCGCGCAATGATGAACAAAATGCGGCGACCAAGAATTCGATTTCGTCTGAGTGCTTTTTGAATCAGTCGCAGTTTCTCTGGAAATGCATCGTTGATTCCTTGGGTGGAACCCGTCCAAGGATTCAAGGAGCCGAGAACCGTTCGAGCGACAAACCAAGCAAACTTGGATTTCGTGGCCAATCCGAACTTACCATCGACTTCGGCTAAGCCGATCGGCTCAAGGTACTTTGCACGAATACCGCGCGTCATGGCGTTTGGGGCTCCGATATCTGCAAGAACCGGATTCGGGCCTTCGTAAACGGTAGCAATCGTGAATTCATGCATATTCTCGCCAATGTAGTTTTCGATCATATGGCCCGTTTCGGTGATCGACGCTCCGCCGGTACGAAGGGTCTCACGGCGCTCGTCTTTGTGAACCGAACGTCCACCTTGAATCTGGTAAACGTGGATAGCGGTCTGAAGCAATGCCTTGGTTGCATAGACTTTCGCAATCATACCCAGCGTTTCGTCCCGAATTCCGTTAGCGCCAAGACGAAAGCAGACATCGCCAAGGACTCGGCTTGCGAGCGCGTGAGTCGTTGCGCGTCCCATCCACGTCTGAATGCGAGGTGCATCCCCGATCGGTTTGCCAAACGTACTGCGAAACGAAATCCAACCACCTGGCTTATGACGAGTCGTTAAGCCATTCGACGCTTCCACCTCGTTTGGATCAAGCACGATCTGAGCAAGAAGCTTAAAAATCTTGGCAGCGCTATTCACACAGATTCCGCCGCGTCCTTTTGCAAGGGAACTAAAGGCTTGCGCGAGTCCTTTGCCTGGCGGTCCTAGAAGTTGTCCGCACGGAACCTCGTAATTCATCAATCGAAATCTCGCGTTCCATAAATAATCGAAGGCTGTCAATCGATTGCGAACCATGCGGAATTGTTCCGTGTCCGCTTTGGGAACTTCGAAGATCAACATGCCGGAATCGCGGCCCTTCGCAAGTCCCTCGCCATCGATTTTGAGGACAAGGATACAGATGCCACCATAGATGACATTCGTAATTGGCCATTTCACACCAGAGACAACGTACTTGTCACCAACGCGGCGTGCGGTAAGCGACAGCTTGCTGGGGTCGGCTCCAACTCCTGGCTCAGTCAATGCAAAGGAACCAAGCAATTCACCCCGAGCCATGCGTGGGAGATAGTACTCCTTTTGTGCGTTTGTGCCGAAGTCTAAAATCGGAGTCACGGGTCCGAGGAAATTATGCACTTCAAATAGGACCGCTAAATCTGCGTGTACCAAGGTTAACGCTCTGAGCAACGGACCGAGATCACCAAGCTTTGCTCCACTGCCACCGTATTGTTTAGGAATTGCCAATCCAAAAAAACCGAGCGATGCGAGCCCCTCAATCGTTTGTTCATGAAACAACATTTTCTGGTGATCAAGAAGCGAACCTGCTTTCTTTCGTTCGAGAAGGAACTCAAGGCACGAGGCCATCGTTTTAGCAACTTCTGCTGACGGGCTAAAGCGACCAGCGTCGAATTCGATTGCTTTACCTTGTCCGAAGAGAGAAGACAGCGTTGGGGCTTCGCCGGAGAACTGATTCTCAGCAGCTCGATCCGCATCGTCCAAGGTCGCTAGCGAAGCAACTTCCTCGGCAGAACGACCGGCTTGCTTCATTATCAATGAAATCGCATCGCGGCTGGACGATAACGCATTCGTCACAGCGGGTATTTTCATTTCGTTATCAACCATGAGCGTTTTTCACCTTCTAGTCCCAATCAAGGAACACGAGAGACACACACTTGTTGACGCTGCGATCAGGGTTTAATGCACCATGAGCAAGTCGAGAGGACAAACCACAGCTTTTGAGACTAACAAAAATTCGAGATTGCCGATAGGACACATGCGATGCTAAGCACATCCGCATAGGTTTTTCATACCGATTAGCCGTTGGGCGATAGCCCCGGTTTTCCAATTGCTCGACATTCGTCGAGAACCGGGGCTATCGCCCTTCGGCTATGCGTTTGTTACGCTCGAAGACTCATACCGATGTGCTTAGTGTGGAGTAAGCTTCCGGCACTTCCGGCGTGCGTTTTTTGCCTCGCAAGCTGGAAGCGCAAGCTACTCATTTGTCGAACCAACCTTAGCGGACGTATTCAACTTCCAGTAAGTTGGAAATTTCGGGAACGCCGTCGATTCCGCGTAGTGATTCTTGGACCATCTGCTTTTGATAGAAGGAATCGACTTTGCCTCGAAGGATGATTTTTCCAGGCTGACTCTCCAAGAAAACCTGTCGACGTACACCAAACGCATTATCACGGATCACCGAGTCAATTCGATGCAAAAGTGGTCCAAGCTGCATATTCATCATCCTTCCAATTCCAAGAATCGCGGGTGAGAGGGGGCGAGACAAAGTCTTACCGACAATTCACTTGAACTTTCCTTTTTGGGATGGCAGCACCGCGCTTTCCGTGAAAATCATCATCAGAATTACGGGTTTAACGAAGAGTTAGGCTAGCCTGCGTTTGACGGTTGCGCAAAGTTTTTGGCCGACGCACGCGATTTCACTTGCCTAAAAACCGTGCGAGAGGATTCATAAACCACTTGTTTTGGCAACACAATCAAGCATGAATGAGTTACACTCTATCGACATCAATGCTGACGAATCTGGTGCTTGTTCCCACCAGCAGCACCAATTGTTCCAATGAGCTGGGGTTAACGCTTCTTCCTAATGCCTGACTGGTTTCCGGATCTGATCACGATCCTGATTGCTTTGCTTCTTGTTTTTGTCAACGGTTTCTTCGTTGCCGCTGAATTCGCGCTGGTCAAAGTACGTCTTGGCCGAATCGAACAGATGGTACTCAACCGTAAGCTTTTTTCACGAACCGCGCGGTGGCTGGCGAAACGGCTTGAACAGTCCCTTTCGGCTTGCCAGCTTGGAATCACCATGGCGTCCCTAGCCCTTGGGACCATCGGAGAGCCTGCCTTTGCTAAATTGATCGAGCCCATTTTGCAGGGCCTGCAAATTCAATCGCACGCGATCATTCACGCCGTTGCATTTGCGATTTCCTTTACGTTTGTGACGGCCTTGCACTTGGTGGTCGGCGAACAAGCTCCCAAAATTTTTGCGATCCGAAAGCCAGAGACAATTCTGTTAATCTGTTCGGTTCCTCTTCAGATCTTTTTCATTGCAACCTATCCCTTGATGCAGTCGCTCAATGTAACAACGACCTGGTTGCTGAAGATCCTGGGTGCGAGCGAATCCAGCAAGAGTTCTATTCCCTACAGCGAAGAAGAGATTCGAGCGTTGCTTCGCGAAGCCCACGTGCATGGCAACTTAACTCGCAGCGAACACAGTTTGATCAATGCTGTATTTGAATTCGACGATCTCGTTTGTCGTCGCATTATGGTGGCACGTACGGACGTGGATTATGTTGACATCAACGAGGAGACGGCTGTGACCTTGTCTATGATTCATCGCACCCAGCATACCCGCTATCCGATATGCGATGGATCGATGGACCACGTGCTGGGTGTTTTGCACGTCAAGGACATTTCTGGAGCAACCATCAACGACGGCTTCGACTGGCAGGCGTTGTCGCGCCCTCCAAAGAAAGTGCCGGAGAATATGCCTATCAGCAAGCTGCTCAGGCACTTCCAAGGGACGCATCAACACATGGCGTTTGTAGTTGACGAGTATGGTATGATCATCGGCATCGTAACCCTTGAAAACGTTCTAGAAAAAATCATCGGCGAGGTAGCTGACGAGTTTGATGTTGAGGAGCCTGACATTGTGCCAGACGGCCCGGACAGCTACGTCATCCTTGGTTCGACGCAAGTCCAAAATGTGGAGAATCGACTCAGTATTCAGTTCGAAGAAGCGGACGCCGATACCATGTCAGGCCTGCTTTTGAACAAAGCCGAACGATTGCTCGCCGCTGGCGATATCATTAAGTTTCCTGGCGTTACAGCCAAAGTCCTTTCCGTGTCGGACGATCGTGCGACGAAAGTTCGATTAACCCTAGTTCCTCTCGAGGAATAAACCTACTGGAGTTTTCCGCTATGACTTGTTTTCTGAGTTTCCTGAGACACGTTCGCCCTTCGTTGATCGTTTGTGGATTGGCATTGAGCATCGGCATTGCGACGTCTTCTGCAACGACATTGGGTCAAGAGGCTGCCAAAGCAAAGAGCCTTTTCGATGGCAAAACGCTGACCGGCTGGTCGGGCTTGCCATCCAATTGGCGCGTCGAGGATGGTGCAATTACTGGTCAGAGCGTTGCCGCTGCACCGTTGAAAAACAACACCTTCATCGTCTACGAGAAGCCTGTCAAAGATTTCGAACTTACTTGCGAATTTAAAATCACCAACGGTAACTCAGGCATCCAATATCGCAGCAAGCTGATGGACAAAGATAAATTTATCGTCGGCGGATACCAAGCGGACATCGCCGCCGAAGGACCATATATGGGTATTAACTACGAGGAGCAAGGACGCGGCATTTTAGCTGAGCGAGGTCAGATCGTTTCGATCGATGCAGCGGGCAAGAAATCTCAAGTCGGTTCGAGCGGCGATGCGACTGCACTCGCGACCAAGTTCGATCTCGGAAAGTGGAATACCTATCGCGTTGTTGCAAAAGGACACGTCTGCCAACATTTCATCAATGGTGTCTTGATGTCGGAAATCCAGGACCATCAAGAAGGCAAACGAGCCTCGGAAGGGATCCTGGCATTCCAACTGCACGCCGGACCTCCTATGACGGTCCAGTTCAAGAATATCATGCTTTCGGAGTAGGGCCACAACTACGCAAGCTGCAACCACGAACGTCGCGATAACGAAAGTGTCGAACGGATGAACCCTCACGATGCACTTGTGCAACGAATTCGGCACGCGACTCAGGCGTTGCTCGGACAACAATACTTAACGCACCAAATCATGGAATGGTGCGATCAGTATCAAGCGCAGTGCGAAGCGATTGTTTCGTCGCGCGGGGTTGCACTCGCGAGTATCGCCGTGGTTGGTGCAAAAGGTCAAGGAAAAACATGGATCGCGAGACAACTTATCCTTGATAAGCGTGTCTCGCAATCCTTGCCCACCGGGGTTTTGACCAGCGAAGCAACGACCCATCTGCATTGGATTGGACCCGTCGTGCCTGACGCCTTGAATCCGGCATGCGAACTCTATCACCCATGTC
>JAIPFP010000115.1 GCA_021736575.1 Pirellula sp.
CTTCGCGAATGGTGGTCCAGTCGCCAAGCGTTTCCGTGATAGGATGTTTTGATTCGGAGAAGTGGATGGCGATCGGCTCTTGCGGACCATGGCCGCTGGACTGTAAGCCGAGGTGTTTGAACCAAGCATCACTGCCTGTGCGAAAACTGTGCATCGCGCAGTGCAAGTGCACGGCAGGAACCCGTTGGTGGGTCTGCAGGATTCGGTTCAGGATCGCGGGATCTTTGATATCTGCTGCGCACTCGTCGTGAATAATGACGTCGTAGTCATCGGCCCAGTTAAGTTTGGAATACAGAGGGAGCACTGGCGTGGTGGTCGAATTGTCCGTCCAATAGACATCGACTTGAACGTTGGCACGCGATTGAATTCCTTTGCATAGTGCTTCCTGTTGGCGAGCATAATCATGGCAACACCCTCCAGCGATGAGCAACGCTCGCAAAGGTTTGGCCGCTGTCTCTTGTCCGAGGACTGGCTGGCCAAAAAGGGTCGTTCCAAAAAGGACAACGAATAGGCGGAGTAACATGAGGGGCTGTTTCATCGAATAGGGGAAGGGGGATAGCAGATTAGGGGCGGTGGGAAGACTACTTTGGGAACAAAACCGCTGGCTGTTCTTGTACGCTGTTGGACCAGAGTTGTATGTTGTCTATCTTGCCAGTATCGTCAAACGAACCGAAGCCAACATAGCCTGGCCCGAGAACTTCGTGTTTACCTTGCAGAACTGGGGTCTTCATATCCTCGAAGAAGACCTTGATATCGGGTCCGATTTTTTGGAGTCTTACGTGTTTCCACTCCTCGCTCCAGTCGACCCCTTTTTTGGGTACTTCCAGGAACGATTTTCGAGGCGAGTTGTTCACGATGAATATGTTGTGCGCGTTCGGGTCGGGTGAGGTTGCTAAATGCGTGTAGTAGAATTGCATTGCGTTTTGAAAACCGAAATACAAGCACATGTCGCGATGCCCATACTCCTTGCCGGTTTGACGCATATCGAGTTCTAATAGGAAGTCGCCGACCTTCTTGCTCGATAGCATCGCTAGGTTGAAAGGGGAACGGTGTTCGGTTTTGTACTTGCTTTGCTGAAACAGTTCGATCCCGCCCCCCTTTTTTCCGTCTTGGGTCCAACGCCACGCCGCGTTGTCGGAGAATTCAAAGTCTCGCATCGAGGACTCGTCATCGAATCCTTGTTTGTAGATCAACTTGAACCCCTCGGGCAAGTTGACGGGTTTGGGTTCATCGGCGACGACAGCCATGGAACAGCATGCGAAAAATACGATCTGGAGCAAAAAGCGTCGAAGCATGGATTTTGACTTTCTTCAAAAAAACGCGTCGTGGACGTTTGGTATTGGAAGGGAACCCTTTTAAAACACCTGATTTCGGTCAATTATAGTCAAACGACGCTCGCGTGCGCCTGTGTGTCCGACGCGGCGTGTTCGTAGATGGTGAAAAAGCGTATACTTGGTGATTGTCGAGGCGACTGGATAATCGCCAAGAGAATTGTTTTGGCCTTCCTTATCACGCGAGAGAGTTTCAGCACATGGGCTTGGGAAAGACATTTGATAGCGTTGTTGGCACTGTCGGCAATACACCCATGATTCGCATCAATCGATTGGTGCAACCAGAGCATGCGACGGTCTTCGCCAAATGCGAGTTCTTTAATCCGCTTCACAGCGTGAAAGACCGGATCGGGATGGCCATGATTGAAGATGCTGAAATGAGCGGCAAGCTCACCAAAGAAACGCATATCATCGAGCCAACTAGCGGAAATACCGGTATTGCCTTGGCTTTCGTCTGCGCCGCCAAAGGATATCGGCTAACGCTCACCATGCCCGAGTCGATGTCGGTCGAGCGCCGGGCTTTGTTGCGAGCGCTCGGTGCCAGTTTAGTCTTGACTCCAGCCGCCGACGGCATGCGAGGCGCGATAGCCAAGGCGTCCGAACTTGTCGTCAACGACGCCAACGGATGGATGCCTCAACAATTTGAAAATCCAGCCAACCCAGCCGTTCACGAGCGAACCACCGGGCCAGAAATCTGGACGGATTCCGCTGGCCAGATCGATGCGATCATTGCGGGTGTGGGAACCGGCGGAACGATTACCGGCGTGGCTCGCTACATCAAAAAGCTCAACCCGAATTTCAAGGCGATTGCAGTCGAACCAAAACAATCACCAGTCATTAGTGGGGGACAACCAGGCAAACACCGAATCCAAGGGATCGGTGCTGGTTTCATCCCCAAGAACCTCGATCAATCGATCCTTGATGAAGTGATCCAAGTAGACGACGAACTTGCCTTTGAATGGGGCCGCAAACTTGCCAAACAAGAGGGGATCATGGGTGGCATCAGCAGCGGTGCCAACATGTGGGCGGCTGCTCAAGTAGCTGCTCGTCCGGAATTCAAGGGCAAGCGGATTGTGACTATCATGTGCAGTCTGGGCGAACGTTACCTTTCAACACCCTTGTTCGGAGACTTGGCTTCCTAGTCCAACTAGTAAGAGTTTTGCGGCTCCCGATACGATGGAATCCTTTTTTTATTGCGAAAATTGCTATGGTTGCTGACCGACTCATTCCGCGACGAAGATTCATTTCGACAAGTGCTGGAATCGCAGCATTAGCGACGTGCCTGCCCTATTTGAGTCGAGTCAGAGGGGGGCTTCGTTCGGCTGCTGCTTCGAGCGATGGACGCGATCCAGCTTGGAATGATGCGACACGCAATGGACTTGAATTTCTCGCTCGCAGCCAGTCGTCGCGAGGGCAGTGGAATACGCCTCCCTATCCAGTCGCAATCGCAGCCTTGGCTGGTACGGCAATGCTTTGTAGCGGGTCAACGATTACTCAAGGGCCTTACGCAAAGTACCTCAGCCGGACCGCAGATTTCTTGATAAGTCGCAGTCGCGCCAATGGGCTCATCGGTGATCCGGAAGGGGATCAACGCTACACCTATGGACATGGCTTTTCCATGTTATTCTTGTCGCAAGTGCTTGGCGAAGAGGGCTTGCAAGATCGGCGTGATGATCTGGTTGAAGTTTTGACCAAGGCGGTCGCCTTTTGCGGCAAGGCGCAGACGCCGGCAGGCGGTTGGGGATACATCAGCGCCAAAGATGGTAATGACTATGACGAAGGATCCACCACGATCACGCAAGTGCAAGGACTTCGAGGCTGCCGCAACGCCGGTATCGCTGTTCCTGCCGAGATTATTGAATCCGCCAAACGCTATATCTACAAATGCCAGAACGAAGATGGTGGAATTAGTTACTCAAGCCAACAGATGGGCAGCTCACGGCCAGCCATCACGGCTGCTAGTTTGGCGGCGCTCTACAATGCGGGCGACTACGAGGGCAAGAAAGTTCCAGAGATGCTTGCTTACTCACGTCGAACTCTTTACCCCATCACGGCTGGTGACGAGTCCTTTGGACACTGGCACTACACCTATCTCTACTACAGCCAAGTTGTATACCGCCAAGGGGACGAAGACTGGCTACCGTTCAGGGATCGACTCTACGGGCGAATCGCTGGCGAGCAAGGTCAAGATGGTTCGTGGGAAGGGGCAATCAATAATGTGTTCACAACGGCTTGCAATCTCATCATGTTGCAATTGGATTTGGGATATTTACCGATCTTTCAACGATGAAATGAGCATACCGCCTTTACGCCGTCTGTTACATCGTCGCCAATGTTTGTTGCCTATTCTTTTGGCGGCTTGGTTGCTTCATTCCTTAACCGCGCGATCGCAAGACTCGAATCAGGTCGAAGTCGACAAAGCACTGCGAAAAGGGGCCAGCTATTTGGTCACGCAGCAACAGAAAAACGGTTCCATTGTGGACCGCGGTCACGAAAACGCTATGACCTCCCTTGCAATTATGGCACTCGCTTCGGTCGGCCACCAACCTACGGACCCAACGCCAGAAGGTGCCGTCATGAAGAAAGGACTCCAATTCATTTTAGGTCCGAATCGGCAAGACAAGGCCGGCTATTTTGGTGCAAGCGATGGCTCAAGGATGTATGGACACGGCATCGTCACGTTGATGCTGACCGAGATGCTTGGAATGGGGGGGGATGACTCTACCGATGATTCGCTCCATGATGCCTGTCAACGCGCCATTGATTTAATTATTCGAAGTCAACGCATCAAGAAGCCAGGCTACGCCAAGGGTGGGTGGCGATACACGCCCGACGCTGCCGACAGCGACCTCTCGGTAAGTGTTTGGCAATTGATGGCGCTGAGAAGCGCAAAAAACGATGGACTCGACGTTCCTTCTTCGACAATCGATGATGCTGTGAGCTACCTTGTTCGTTCGTTTACCTCGCCCATTGACGCAAACGGAAACCCTCGGAATGCAAAAAATGGTTTTTCCTACGAGGCGAATAACGACAACCCAACCTTCACGATGACTGCGGCTGGGCTGCTAGCGATGCAGGTGTGCGGGCAATATGATTCTCCGTTAGTCGTCGGAGCAACCGAATGGCTCAAGGATCATCCTCCAATATGGAGCGAACGATTTATCCTTTACGGCATTTATTATTATGCGCAAGGCATGCATCAACGCGGTGGACCAATCGCGGAGCGCGCGGCCGAGTTAGTCGCCAGCAATTTGCTTGGCAAGCAACAAGCGGACGGTTCATGGAATTCATCCGGCGGGGAAGAGCAGAACGCAGGCAAAGTCTACTGCACTGCGATGGCTATCCTGAGCTTGTCGGTCAAACACCATTATTTGCCGATTTACCAACGCTAATTGCAAAATGTTTCAGGACAGCCTGAATCTTGATGACGGCTTATGCGATGGGTCTCTGGTTGGTTCACTATGCGGGGTTGGTTCACTGTGCGTCGCATCCGATAATGATTGCATGCCCGACGACTTGGAAGCGGGTTGAATTGCCTTTGCAGGCATTAGCTCACGAACGCGTTGACTCATCACGGCCGCGTCGTACCACGTAAACGACAATTGGGGGTCGGCCGCGTAGCGTCCAAGCATGCGCAATGTTTCCGTCCGATTCGCTTCATCGAACATGAATATGTATTGTTCCTCGCCGCGTACCAATGCAACGACATTGATTTCCATGCTCATGCCACCGACCCTCCGTGTCTAGTTCCCGATTGATACTGCCCGTGCCTGAACAGTTAGCCTTCGTATCGGTTGCTAGGCCATCGAAGAATCATCCGACTTTCCAATTGTCCGCCGAGCGAAGAGAGCGTTTCGAAGCTGTGCGGAGAACAGCAGAATCTCATAAAGTCTTCGATGCATTGGAGATACGTTTGTCAGCGACCAAAACGAATGTCGTCATGAACGTAAAAGGGCTCCCCAAGTGCTTGCGTGAAATCTTCGTCATTCCCGTTATAGGTGCGCCTACAGGAAATAATTGGTTCAATGTGGACTCGATTTTTCGGTGGAAGTATGTGTTCGATTTCCGGAATGGGGGTTCTGAGCACGAACCCGCCAAAGCATGCGCCGGGAGCTACTGCTAGGCACGGCAGCAGCTCCCAACGCATGACCTCTTTCCCCCTAGGAACATTCTTTGTCATCGGAAGAAGCGGCAGAGTCAGCCCAATCAAAAAGAAGGAATTGGCTAATTTTCTAGGATGTGAAGGCTAGCACTCGGCAAGCTCGGCACGAGCGCATCTACGGTAGGCCGCACAGATTTCCCAACAGAAAAACTCATCGCACGAGGCCCAATTTGCCGAGCTTAGTTTTGGTGTCTGCTTACCACTAAGTATCTTTGGTACGTCAATATGGAAACGAAGAGAACGAGCGCGGCCTTGGATCAACCTACCTCTATCGAGGTTGGCAGCCGCAAGCATCCTGGCAAGCCAAGCGAGCCAAGCGATCCAACGAACCGCAAGCTTGGCGGTGAACTCAGCCAGCCATTTCTTTGGCGATCAGCTTCGTTCAAAACAACCAACAGCACCCAATGGCCGCTCGGAGCAGACTCCGCCAGCGTTGAATCCAAATCAAAATAGTACAAACGAAAAAAAATAGGGCCGCCAAGTAAATGGCGGGCCGATTTTGATTAGATCATGTCTTGCGACAAGCGGTACTCTCGTTCGCAGTTAGCGAATTCGGGTGTTGCTTGCTTGAATGACATGACGCTTGGTGTTCATATAAGCGTGTGGATCAACCACTGGAGCTGGAGCGGCCATTGGCGAAGCCACTGGTGCCGATATAGCTGTTCCGCCGCACGAGCTGCAACCGGTAGCTACTGGTGATGCACAAGAATCACAAGCTCCGGCGTCGCAGCCTTTCTTCTTGCCTGAGAAAATCTTTGCAAGCAAACCGCAGTGTTTTCTGCCGCCGAACCCGCTGTCGCAGGATGGTGCTGAACTGCAAGGATCGCAAGCAGCGATTTCTGCTCCGCAACTTGGAGCTGCATATCCTGAACCGCATGGCGAAGCAATTTCAGCTCCGCAGCTTGGTCCAATTGGATCGCAGCTTGGTGCACATGCTGCTTTGGAAGCGAGCTTGCCCTTCAGATGGACAAGCTTACCCTTCAAGTGAGCAAGGATTGGTCGGTGTGGAGCACAGCTTGGTGCTGCACAAGGATCGCACGAAGCGATTTCTGCGCCGCAGCTTGGTGCCACAGAACCTAAACCGCATGGTGCAGCCATTTCGGCTCCACATGTTGGTCCAGCACCGCAACCCGAACCGCATGGCGAAGCCATTTCAGCTCCGCACGATGGGTCAGCTACGGAAGTATCGCAGCACGAGCTCTTAGCTCCGCAGCCATGTCCGCCCAGCAAACGACTCAATAGGTCGCCACCGAAGCTTTGGCCGCAAAGGCTTGCACCTAGTACCAACGAACCTAATACCATTTTAATTTTCATCGAGCCAAATCTCCCTACGTATATTGTTCACTGACTGCGGTTCACAGGCCAACTAGGACGGTTGTGTTGAGACCGATTTCGGCGCACGAAGTCGCCGCCGAAATCGCCCTCTACTGGCGTGGCATGGTGCGATTCGCTTTCGCTCGTCGCAGTTGACTTCGTTAGCCTCATATCACAAATGGAAGCGTTCCTGTTAAGCTACCATTTGTCCGTCGTTTGTCGTGCTCTTAAGGACCCCTCAGTCCTCAAAGGCTTCACTGCAGTTGCCGGTCGAGCATTCCTGTCACTCGATCAGTATCTGGGTCACCGGCAATCCATTCGATCGCATCCACTCTGACTTGGATGAACGTACAACCAAGTTAAGATGCGAAGTTGAGGGAAGTATCGGACGATCGGTGAAATTCCCTTGAGCATGCAATTTCATTTTTCGAAAAATCACGCCTGATAAGAGTTTACGTAACATTTAACGCTTACGCCGAGTACTCGGATAACACCGAAAGATCGCACGCACAAACCCCCCAGACTACTATTGAGAGACGGTAACTTTTAAGCAATCGCTAGAGTCTTCCTGCCTTTCCTTTTTGAAATGCCAAAATGAAAATCGCTTATCTCACTGCCGGTGCAGCTGGAATGTTTTGCGGTTCGTGTTTACACGACAATGCGCTGGCTAAAGCTATGCTTCAGCTCGGGCATGATTGCATCTTAGTCCCCGTATACACTCCAATCCGCACCGACAACGAAGACGTTAGTATCGATAAAGTTTTCATGGGTGGCATCAATGTCTATCTCCAGCAGAAACTGCCTTGGCTTTCTTATTTACCGAATTGGCTCGACGGCTTTCTCAACCAGCCATGGCTAATCACCCCCTTGACTAAGAATGCTGGCAAAACGTCACCCAGCCTGCTAGGTGCTCTCTCGATCTCAATGCTAAAGGGAACTGAGGGACGGCAACGAAAAGAGTTCCGGCGCTTGCTTGACTGGCTTGAGCGCGATATCCAACCCGATGTCCTGATCTTCACCAACCTTTTGATTGGTGGTGCAATCCCAGACGTAAAAAAACACAGCCATGCAAAAGTGTTCGTAACGTTGCAGGGGGATGACATCTTCCTTGATTCTCTACCAATCAAGTATCGAGACAAAGCGGTTGAGCTCATGCAAAAACTGGTACCGCTCGTGGACGGATTCTTGATCCACTCAAACGATTACGCCAATCGAATGCGCTCCATGCTGAAAATTCCGACGAACAAGATTCACGTGGTACCTCTCGGGATCGATGTTGCCGATCTTGGAAACATGCCGCAAAGTGATCGTGATCCCAATTCCTTTTCGTTAGGCTACCTCGCACGAATGGCCCCCGAAAAGGGTTTGCATCGCTTGGTCGACGCCTTCATCGCAATCGCACACAAACCGTCGGCTGAGCATGTGAAACTCAAAATGGCCGGCTGGATGGGACCGCAGCACGCGGCGTTTTGGGCGGAGCAAAAGAGCAAGCTGACAAATGCGGGTTTGGACGATCGGTGGGAATATGTAGGTAGCATCGACCGCAAGGACAAAGCCAAATTTCTCAACTCAATCGATTTGTTCTGCGTTCCAACAACCTACGCCGAACCCAAAGGATTGTTTTTACTGGAAGCGATCGCAGCTGGCGTACCTTATGTTCAGCCTGACCATGGAGCGTTTCCCGAATTGCATCAACGGTTGCTGAACGTTTCGGACGAGCACTCGATGGGGAGATTGTTTCGGGCCGACTCCATGGACGACCTTTGCGCAAAACTGCTTGACTCAATCCCAGCAAATGGTCGAACGTCTACAGTCGACCCGTCTATCCTTGAGGAAATCGGTATTGCCAAGCATGCTCAACGGGTCTTAGATGTGCTTGCCAAAAAGACTTAACGGTGCGTCTTTACCGGTTATGCCCCGTTGAAAAAAGGATAGTTGATTATGGATGGCGGCTACTGAGAGTGGCTTCTCAGGAAAACTGCGATCTCAGTCTTACTTAAACTGCCGGTCGCCGTTTTGAGGACAAGCTCATAGACGTCGGCATGCAGGTATTGTTCACCAAATCCAGCTTCCGGTTGGGCGAGTGCCGATTCAAGCAATCCTAGTAGGTCTCGCAACCCATCGCTCCCTCCGTAGTTTGGAGAGCCCATAAAGGCCATAAAGGGGCCACCCATCTATACTCCCACGGCCTTTCTCACTGCATCAACACCATTGCAAAATGAGAACGCTGCGACGTCTGGTATCGCATTTCAAAAAGAAACGGCCTTCGGATGCTCATCTCTCCGAAGAACCAACAGAAATGACAACGAAGCACACACGTCGGTATCAGCCAACGTTTGTTTCTCGCATACTGCGGCAGAACTTGTTGAGGAGCAGTCTATAGCTACTTGGAAGGTACCGCCCCGTATCTGTTCTCCCTGGTTTCGCCAGGAAGCAGCAACAAGACCGAGAGAATTAGCCCCCCAGCACCGGGAAGAAACCCAAGCAGTAACCACCATCCAGATTTCCCCGAGTCGTGCAATCTTCTAACAGCAATTGCAGGCGTTAGAAAAAGCAATGGGAGAATGAACAGAAATGGAAGAGGCCCGCTATCGGGAGCATCTGGACTCCGACTATGAATAAGAATGATAGAAATTACAAAAGGAATAAAACAGATGACCGAGTTGATCAAATGGAAGACCCAGAATCCCAAGACGCCGATACGACCTGAAAACGTTGTGCATTCGAGAAGCGTTTGAAGATACCAGTGAGGATACGAGAGATGAATGTATTGGTTCGGCGCTGAAAGACGATTGTCCACTTTTTGATCGGATTGAGAATTCACCATAGCCGACGACTTCTTGAAAAACGCATTTGCTTCTGGTCTGGTTAAAAAATAGACTAACGCCCCGAAGAAGGTGACTGGCATCAAACTTTCCCATAAGATCGAGAGCAAATTGCCAAAAAAGTGCAGCTCAGGCATGAAAGCTGGCAGTAAAATTTCACGCACTTGCTCAAAAAAACCAAACAGAAAAACGATTGGCTGCAGACCAAAAAAGGCAATTCGCCCCCAGTTGTTTCCACGCAGAAACATTATCCCACAGAATACGCTAAGTACGGAGCGAGTCATCAGCACAACCGCATATGAGTCAACTCGTTGCCCCTCCAGTAGCCAATTAAGAATTGCCAACCCTACCAATAACAAATCGAATGCGCTAGCAAAAATAAGAATGATTGCGATTGCCGTTACGCTTTGTGGTCGTTCGATCGACATCGTTTAATGCAGTTCTTCACAGATTTTAGGGGCTAAATTCGAAAGCAAGTTCGGTTACTAGACAGCCTTTTCCCGTTCCGCATCCTGCAAAGACGAGTAACATCGTCCTCTGTTTTATGGATGCCAAAGCTTGCCGGACTTCCAAGCCGCGATGCGTGCCTTTGCATGAAACCCGCCAACGATGCTATCGTCCATCAGCCAATCGGCATCGGTAATAATCTCTTGCAAATCAACGGCAGCCTTATAGTTGCCTTTGGCGGCCAAGGCACATGACTTTGCGTTCATGGCATAGGGATTCTTGCTGTCTTCCTTTAAAACGTCGTCGGCCAGCTTCAACGCCTGGTCCGGATTACGGAGACTTGCATCCTCGGCGGTTGACAAAAGAAAAGCTTTGTTGGATCTGGCGCTGGCATACTTTGGATCGAGTCTGATTGCTTCGTCATAATCGGCAATGGCACCCGCATAATCCAAACGAAGGTGCTTGGTAGCTCCCCGACAGTTGTACGGAGGTGCGGACTTAGGATCGAGGCGAATGGCTTCGTCGCAATCCTTGATAGACGCTTCGTATTCCTTCAATTCGAACTTGGCCATTCCGCGATTAAAGTAAGCTCTTGCGTCGTTGGAGTCGAGCCGGATTGCTTCGTCGAGGTCTTTGATGGCACCTGCGAAGTCTTCCAAATACGCCTTGGCTGTTCCGCGATTGTTGTATGCTAATGCAATTTTCGGATCTAGCTGAATGGCTTCGTCGAGGTCTTTGATGGCTGCAGCAAAGTGGTTCAACTGGATATTGGCCATTCCGCGATTGACGTAAGCTTTTGCGTCCTTGGAGTCGAGTCGCAAAACTTTATCGAAGTCTTTGACGGCTGCAGCAAAGTCGTCCAAATTCGCCTTGGCAGTTCCGCGATTGTAGTAAGCAGATGGAATTCTCGGATCGAGGCGAATGGCTTCGTCGAAGTCTTTGATGGCTGCAGCGTAGTCCTCCAACGCAAACTTGGCCATTCCACGATTTCGGTAAGCTCCTTCAAACGGTGGATCGAGCCGGATGTGATCGTCATAATCCGCGATGGCTCCAGCATAGTCCTTCAAATCAGACTTGGCATTTCCTCGCATGCCGTAGGCTTTTGCATACGTTGGATCGAGTCGAATCGCTTCATCATAATCATCGATTGCCGCGACATAGTCTTTCAATTCGGACTTGGCATCTCCACGGTACTTGAACGCGACTGCATCCGTTCGATCTAATCGAATGGCTTCGTCAAAGTCCTTGATGGCGTTGTCTAAATCGCCTTTCTCCTCCCAGCAGACAGCACGTTGTATCAATACCCGAGTTGATCTTGGGTTCTTTCGAATTTCTTCCACGTAGAAATCAATAGCCTCGTTCACTTGCATACATTCAGCTTTGCTTATCCAATAACTTCCTAGCCGAAGCAAGTCACCTTTAACTTCCTTGACTTCAGCAGGTAATGAAAGCACTTTGTACTTATCAATGACCTCTGTGCCATTCATTACGACTGCCGAATCCTTCCAAAAGACACGCTTGCCAAGCCATTCATCTTCGGAACGAAAAGACTGTTGATTTTCAATCTGCGGCATCGTCTTGATGAACTCGCGGATGGGCTGGTTCTTTATGTAAACGTCTTCGATCACACCGATGCCTCCTTTTACGTGGACTAACGCGTATGCGTCTCCTTGTGTTTCGCCACGAAGATTTCCAAATCGTCGGTAGGCTTCCTCGGCTTTTGGAGCGGCGCTCTCTTCCATGAAGAACTTGTCGAAGGGCATACCGAAATAGCCTCTGCCCAAGTCGTTGTAATCAGGATATGCGAAGTACACTCGCAAGTAGTCGGCACTTGCTGGTGGCTCAACAGACACCTGTTTGAACTGAGCAAATCCGTCCTCTCCCTCTGCCAGTTCTACATAGGCTGGCCCGCTTCCAAGCTTGTCCCCCGGCCGAATTGGAGCTACGGTATCAGCGAAGCTCAGAAAGACGTAACGGCCTCGAAAGGCATCGTAAGGGTCTATGGGGGCAGTTCGGAATTTGTAGACATGGCCCGTCTGCAAGATGTCCTCATATCTCCAAATTTGACTGATGGGCACCGCCAACTGTACCACGACCAACATTACATACAATCCAAAGATCCATTTGGAATTCACGATTGTGCGTCTCCTTTCCAATGCAACATCAACAAGTTCGTTGCCAAGAACCCAATACCAATCGCGATAAACGCCACACCGCGCTGTACGAAGCCAAGGTCGGCATCAAAGAACCGACACCAGATCACGCTCGATAATACTGCCATCCCGGTATTGACCACGCTCAGCTTTCGCTCCTTCAACCCGATCACCAGCGTCCCAATACCGAGAGCACACAGGTACAGATTGAATAATACTACTGCGATGGCTTTTTCATTTGAATGCGTCAATAACCACCCAAATAGTGACAGGATCGACACTGCGCCGAGCATCACTTCGTACCTCGATCGTTGAACCCAACTCCATACCCAAAGTGCAATTGCCGCCACCATGATGATAACAACCACCGCCACTTCTATTGCCAACAACCTCGTGTTGGTTATTCCTACTCCTTCGTAAGAATAATCTTGCCAGGAGTCGCTGTAACTCATGATCAATGCTAGCCCGAATCCACCTGCCGCGCCAACGGTCTGAAATGGTCGTTGCCAAACCGTTGATGCATCAGCCCACCAACGCGAGCCGACGAGAAAAAGCAGCCCAAACAACCCACCTAGGAACATAGGTTCTGAATGGAATTCAAGACTTAGATTTTCCATCGAAATCGGTATTGCGATGCACAGAGTTATCGCAAGCACCCAGGCAAATAACACTGGCCGTGGATGGTAATGACTAGTTCGGCTTGTAAGCCACAAGTAGGGCAAGGCCAAACCAACCAATGGAAAGTACCAAAGAATTCTCAGCCCGTAACGCTCGCTCGCCGTGGTCCAAACGGTGATTCCGATAAGATACAACAAGGCTGGCAAGGTCGATCCCAGCAGGTATGCAACGGGCAAACCAAGTAGCGACCATGTCAGCATAAAATCATCAAAACTACCCCCGAGGTTGTATGTCTGAGCAATCAACGAGATTGCGACACCAATGGAGATGGTTTGAAATGTCCCCACCCCTTCCCGCCAGGCCGTACTCGCCCGCTGCGTCATCAGTAACCAGCCGCCCAAAGCGCCTGACACGGACAAAGGCAATACCGAGATCAACGCTCGCATTGGCCGCGAGAGCTCTTCCCAGTTGTGTGCCAGCAAAAGGATAATCCCACCGCCGATCAGCACTGCGCCCAGGATACTAAATAAGATAGTTGCCCAGCGTTTCGCCGAGCTTCCAAGGGCTTTCGGCTCACCATAGTGCTGACGGATTCTCTCCGCAACCTCTCGTGAAATAATCCCTTGGCTCACAAGCTCCCGTAGTTCTCGGTACAACCACCCCAACGTCTGTCTGTTCATATCTTGTTCCCAGAGTTTTCTTGGGTATTCAGTAGGGCCGAGCGATCGCGGCAACGTTTCCATATCCGGAGCTTAGAAAAAGTCCGGGCTATCGATCTCAATGTTCTTTTCCATATTCCGGAGCGGCAGCAAATCCGTGTGATCAGGCGAAATATTTTTGGCAGCTTTGATGCATCTCCAGGCGGTATACGGATCCCATTCCATGAGGTACACGCGCCAAAGGTCAACAAATGCTCCGACAATCAGGGGATCCGATTCTAGACATGCAAGCAAGCTCTCCTTAATCTTCTCGTCCGTGCGATGCTGAGCCATCGCTAAATCGGCAAAGTAGTAGTTCAACAGATAAGCCATCTTGCTTTGAGTAGACTCCAGTGTCTGCTGAGCTTCTTTGATCTGACGCAAATCCTTCAACCCATATACCATACGCCGGACTTGGCGATCGCCGAGCCCTCCACAACGCTGCAAGAGTTCCCGAAACCCCCTATCGTTGTCAGTCACTGCAAAAAAGCGATGCGCAAGCAAAACAGCTTCTTCGACGTGATGAGACCCAATGGCCTTATCGATCATTGATTCAGACTCTTTACGGAGGTGGTCAACTGTCGGGATTGTCGTTTGTGCGAGTTGGTCGAGAATCGTTTCTAAACGCGCATCCTTCGATTGCGAAACGTATTCTTGTGGAATCTCGACAAGATGCTCTTTCGCGTTGAACAAGGCATTTTCGAGTTTATAAGTCACTGTGGTTTCCCGGGCTCCTTCCCGCGACCGGAAAGTCATTTCGGCAGGCAAATGACCTTGTGCGACAATGTCTTTCCGTATCTCAGGATGAATTTTGCACTGATGTGCGAGGAAGCGTCTGAGCATTCGCCTATGCTCAGGACCAAGTTCATGCGACGACGGACGGAATGCGACGAATTCCTTGCCGTCGTATCCAAATCGATGGGTACCCTCGATTTGATTGTGTACGATTTCCAGATTCTTGCCGTCGAAAAGTTGTAGTGCTTGCGGATGAGAAAAGCTGAACAAACTCTCCAACTCGAATCGTGAACAAGGTTCCATTTCCGCCGAACTCAGCTCGGCGGCTTCCGAAGCGTGGCAAAGGGCGTTTCGATGTACCGTTTCCGAGTTTAGAAACCACACTAAGGCATGGATTGGCATGATGACATGCTCCTTGGTACGGTGATCCAGACTCACGAGTGTTTTGTTTTTCCTATCATATAACTGCGTCGTATCTGATTCTCGCAGTTCGTAGCTTTTTGATCCAATCAGCAACGTGACGGTCTCGGACGATGTTTGCGGTTTCTCTAGATACGGAGCGGTCGTCTCGGTGATTCGTTGGAACGTCAAATGCCAAGTCCCGGTGTCCTGCCGCTCGTCAGCCATCCCGGCCTGAATGCACACTACGTAACCAACCAAGGCTGACAAGACACTACGTGAAAACATGTTGATCTCTCCCAAGGAATGTGATGTCGATATCATCGCCGCGCACGGGAAATCGGTACTATCTGACGATTGGCAATTGTCTCTTTCCGAACCAGCAAATGCTGTGCCGCATCCTTGTAGATGCCGCAGCTGATCTCTTGACGGCCTGCTTCACCGTTCGGCAGGGCACTTGCCGGCGCGTGTGTGTGGTTCACCCGGCCTCAGTTGTGTGCCACTTCGCCACACATGTGCTGGAGCATCAGCAGGTTTGTCGTATTTCTCCGTTAGAGATTATTGAATACCCCAGAAGGCGTATTTGCTTTCGTGGAGAATCCCCCCAACACTCATCTGGATAAGTTACCGACAGTGCCGGAAAGCTTCGTTTTGGCCCCATATGGCCACTCATCGATACAACAAGCTTTTTCGATCGTGGTAGAGCCTTTAGCTTGGTGGCAGGTGCTCCGAAAAACGTAACTGAAATGCGAAGTCTAATATCCAAACGTAGATTCAAAGGGAAGCGACACGCTAGAGAAGTCGAATCGGCAAGCTAAACGGAACCGAACAGATCCATTCGATTTCAATGAGTGTCCCTCCGTTGGTCACTTCTTTTGGGTCAAATCCAAGATTGCATCGAGATCTGATTCTATCGATTTCTCTCTCCCGCACTTTCTGATCTGAATTATGATTTTATCGGGGCAACGCGGCATGGACTTGTAGTTTCAACGCGCCTCGCTCACTGGTTGACGACTTCGCGTTCGACGAATCAATCGCAACAAGTCTACCGAAAACTAAGCAAGTTATCGGTTTCATCGCAGAACCTACACTCCATGCACCAGGAAGCATTTGAACGGGTACTTTTTGCTCACCGAGAATCCATGGCTCATTCAGCGTCCAGAGATCGTTCGCATCAGGTTTGTCCCGTTCGCCAACGTCTAGTACCGTAGCAATGAAATCGTTTTCCAATGGTGCGTTGACCCCTGGCAGTTTGCCCATCGTGCCATATCGAATTACCGTTTTTAAGTTTTTGTCTTTTAGTATCTCCTTAGCCAACTCCTCGAGTGCTATTCTCCAACTCAATACGGACCGGCCTTGCAACGATGCCGATTGCTCCGAGAGTCTCTTTGCCGTACCGTAGTAGGTGGCCATCAGGGCAATTTTCTCGTCCTTGCGAGCTTTATACAACTCATTCCGAAGCATTCGAAGCATTCTTATGGATTCCGCGGTGCTTTCCGTGATCGATTCAGGGATCTGAATCGGTACGGGCGATTCGAGCGCCATCAACGAATCACGTGAGGAGCGAACCTTGTCTGGTTGATTCTGCGAAATCGATTCGTCCGGGATTTCCGAGCTATTCGCTAGCTGTGTTTGATTCGATAGCTGTGTTTGATTCGATAGCTGTACTTGAGTTGCTTGCGTTTTTTGCGGCACGATCCACGGAACATACTGCGAAACCAAATGGCCAGTCCCTCCGATGTCTCGCACAAAACAATACCACATGGTGGCAATTGCGATCAGTAAAGCGGCCAAACCTCCTAAAACCCGGGGAATAACCTTTCGCAAAGAAGACTTTTTGGGACTGGGAATCTGTCTGGTAGCCCCGCCCAGGACAATCCCGTTCGTTTCAAAATCGAAGGTAACAGACGCACTCTTTCGTTCAGATTTGTCCCGAGTTGCTGATTTCCTGGGAAAAGATTCCTGCGGGGAAAAATCCAGCAACGATTCGTCCGGCGAAGATGTCCGACGTGAAGAATTCACATGCGAAGATTTGCGACGCTTAGATTCGTGCGACACGGATTTTCGCGGGAAAGGATACAGAATCCCGCATGCGTCACATCGTAAGTAAGAAGGCGCTCGTCCACCCGATGAGCGATCGGGAATTTGAATCTGCTTGCCGCATTGGCACGAAAAACAACTTTGCATCATAAAATTCTCGAACAAGACTGGAGTTGTTTTCGCGGTTTGTCTATTTTGGGGTAAACGGGTTGTTTGGTGAAGTCTTAACGCATGAATTAAAAATCGAACGGAAGTTGCCCTTCGAAAAAGGCCACACCAAGGACGGGGCTCTGTAGAGAGTTGCAGGGCGGCGATGAGATTTGAATTGTAGCAGATTCGCTCAAGCTACGCAAATTTTTTTGCAGCTCGCTTTTCTTGACGTTATTAGCGTGCTAGTTCTCGCTTGTCGCAGGGCAGCTAGAACGAATGCACTCGCTCTTAAGTGAGCCATGCCAACGTAGGTGCCGTCTTTTGGCTTACTATGCTGCGCGTGTGTTGCCAAACATGGCTGCAGCGGGGATGATGCCGCGAGACGGGCGGTTCAAGGCGATTTGGTCGAGAATGATCATTGCTACTGCCAAAGCCTGGTATCCGAGCTCGCCGGTTACTGTCACTTGACCGGAACCTTGAATTGCATTGAAAAACTCCTTCTGCTCACTCTCGATTGCATTGCCTGGTACAGCCTTGGTTTCAAGCCTGCTCAACCAATCGGTAAACAGAACGTCTTTAACGTTAGCGCGAAGCTCAGGTGGTAATTGGTCCGCTTGTCGGCTGCCATCCGCGACATCCAAATGCGGAGTTGTTCTGGTAATCACGCCCGATCCAAAATCGATTTCGATTAGGCCTTCTTCGGTGTAGACCTGCATTTGTCGCTTGGCAACTGGAGAGATGCGAGACGCTCGAAGTTGAGCTATCGCTCCATTTTGGAATTGAAGGCATGCGGTCGCGAAGTCTTCGTGCTCTCCTAGTACGCTCCAGCCATATGCATGCACCCGTTCCACAGGAGAGTTGACCGCGCTCAACACCAGATCGATGTCGTGAATCATCAAATCCATAACGATTCCAATATCGATGCTTCGCCCGGTGTAGGTACCCTCGCGGGCTGCCTCGATGAATCGCACGGATTGAGCGGCAAGCTGTGGTCGAACCTGCAACCATGCTGGATTGAAGCGCTCTACGTGCCCCACTTGCAAAACGCACTTGTGGGACTTTGCAAGCTGCACCAATTCGTTTGCCTCCTGCAACGAACTCGCGATTGGCTTTTCGATGAGTGTATGGATGCCTTGACTCAGGCACCAAGAACCAATTTCATAATGCAGAAACGTAGGAGCGGCAATGATCGCTCCGTCGATGGCTCCAGCCCATTGCCTGTAGTCGGAGACGGTCGGAACGTTAAGTTGCGATTCGACTAGGTACCGCGAATCATTCGATGGGTCAGCGACCCCTACCAACTCGCAATTCGATTCGGCGGATGCGAGCTTTGCATGAATGCGCCCTAGGTGACCGCCACCGATGACTCCAATCCGCGGACGAGTGGTTTGGGATGTCATGAGTTCATTCCTATGTAGGATTTCGTCTAAGGCCCTGGATCGTAGGACAGGCTGCCAGCCTGTCCATAAAAAAACAGGCTGGCAGCCTGTTCTACCTGCAGCGCCTAAGCGGCGGCGGAAACGGATCGTCGATCCCGGCCTCGACCGTGTCGGCCCAAAGTCGATTCGTCGATAAATGCGAAAAGAATTTCAAGTTCTGGCAACAATCCACCGCCACCTTGTAGGATTTCGCGAGCATGTTTGACGCCAACTTTGGATCGATAGAGCAACTTATGGGCTTCGCCTATGGCTCGAATGGCTGCAACCGTAAAGTTTTTTCGTTTCAGGGCGACCACATTGACACAGCGAGGCCTTGCAGGAAAACCTTCGGCCAACATGTAGGGCGGAACGTCTTGGAGGACGCGAGACAGACCGCTTACAAAGCTATAGCAGCCGATCGATGCAAAATGGTGAACCGCAACGCCCCCGCTCAGTGTCGCATCATGCTCTACCCGGACATGTCCGCCGAGCATTACCGTATTGGCCATGATGACACGATCTTCGACGACGCAATCATGAGCGACGTGCGAGTTTGCCATGAAGTAACATTGATTGCCGATCGACGTAACGCCTTCGTCTTTTTCAGTGCCTCGATTGACAGTCACACATTCGCGGAAAACGTTTGAGTCGCCAATGATGACCTGTGTCGGCGAGCCTTGATACGACAGATCTTGAGGCTCACCGCCGATCACGCATCCAGGAAAGAACCGATTGTCTCGTC
>JAIPFP010000116.1 GCA_021736575.1 Pirellula sp.
GCCTCGGTCGCGAAATCGCTCCCCAAGTGCGATATTGTCACCTCCGCCGCCAGTTATCTCTTTTGTTAGTTTGTCTTTATCGACTCTTGTGTCAGCGAGGTGCCCGTCAACGAAAATCCTAAGACCATTTGCTCGGCTGCTTCCATCGGAAACAACAACAACGTGCACCCAAGTTTCGACCGGAATCTTATTCGTGGTTGCGATGGAAATGGCATTGCCGGGCCAGAAATGAATCAACGACCACTTCAATCGTCCCTCGTCAATCAAGAGTTCGTACCCGCGGCTTGCGGCATCCGTCCAAGCACGCGAGCGATGAAAAACCACCGCTCGCTCCTTCTCGTTGGGCGTCTTGAGCCAAAGCGAAACACTGAACGGTTCGTGACGTGCAAAATTACCGATCGGCAAATCGACCGAGTCGTCTCCGGTGAACTCGACGGCATTGACCATTTTGCCCGCCACGATTTTGTTTGCGCCTTTCAGAATCGCAGGTTTGTCAGCCGCAACTTGATTGACAAGTTTGTCTCCCACCCGCTCGTCAAACGAAAAATGTCCAAGCTCGCCGCGCAACAGGCCCATACTGCTTGGAACGCCGCTCGAATCGCCTTTCGCCAGCCATTCCTCGAATGCTTTTCGTTGCGAAGACCGAATCGATGCTGACGCTGTCTCAAGCTGATCAATGGGCTCTCGCAGCATTGCCAACTTTTCTTGGGTGGCAGCGCTCGTCAACCGAAGCGTAGGTGTGGGCGGTGAGTTTGTAAAATAGGAGTATAGGCCTGCTTCATCGATATTTTGAAACATCGAAAAAAACTGGTAGTATTCCTTTTGGGAGATAGGATCGAACTTATGATCGTGACAACGAGCGCACTCAAAGGTCAGGCCAAGAAAGGCGGTGGCGAAAGTCTGCACTCGATCGCAAACATACTCGACCCGATACTCCTCCTCGACGCTGCCCCCCTCGGTCTCTTGCTGGTGTAAGCGATTGAAAGCGGTGGCGAGGATTTGTTCGTCCGTCGCGTTGGGGATCAAGTCTCCCGCGATCTGCCACCGTATGAATTGGTCGAAGGGCAGGTTCGCATTGAGCGCGTTCACCACCCAGTCGCGCCAAGCCCACATATCGCGTTCTCGATCTACTTGGAATCCATAGCTGTCAGCATATCGCGCTACGTCGAGCCAATCCGTGGCCATGCGTTCGCCATAGTGCTTCGATTCAAGCAGGCGATCCACCAATTGCTCATAGGCCTTGGGCGACGCATCCTCGATAAAGTTCTTGACGTCCTGCGGCGCCGGTGGCAAACCCGTGATATCGAAACTAAGTCGACGAATCAATGTCGATCGATCCGCCGGAGGTTGTTGGGTCATTCCGCGTTTCGCGAGGGAATCGCGAACCATTGCATCGATCGGTTGGTACTGCGGATCGGAATCGGTAATGGGAACGGCAACAGGCTGAAGCGACAGGAACGACCAATGCCCTTCATAGACAGCCCCTTCCGAAATCCACCGTTCGAGAATTGCAATGTCCTTTTCGGAAAGTTGGCCAATCTTGGATGTGGGGGGTGGCATTTGCTTGTCTGGATCGTGCGAACGAATTCGATCCAAGAGTTCACTTTCTTGTGGCTTGCCGGGAACAAACGCGTTGGATGAAATCGCTTCTTCGCGTTCGTCCAACCGCAAGTCCGCCTTTCGCACAGCCGCATCGGGTCCATGGCAGAAAAAACACTTGTCCGACAGAATGGGCCTTACATCTTGATTGAACCGAATGGGTTCTTCGGCGTTCAACGATGGTGAAACGGACAGAACGAAGACGAATAGGAGGGAGGCTAGGTATCGCATGGTACGGATCATTGTAGTCGAAGATAAGGCCGTTGTCGCCATTCGCTCCGAGGCTGCGATCCTCAACGGCTCAATGGCAATGTCAACAATGGAGATTGCTTGCTGGTCGACGCGACTTCTAGTCTCGACAGTTCGAGCAGTAGTGAAAAGGTTGACTTGGTGTCGGCATCCCGTTCGTCGATGTAAAACCAATAGTCTCGATAGCGAACGGCAACGTGAGCGAACGCAGGGGTCCGTTTTGATTTGCAATGCTTGATTTGAAACAACCCATTCATCACTTGACGCCAATCGAACACGCAACCGTTTGCATCGTACGTCAATGGTGCAACCCCTGACGACGCGTGCTCTTGGGGTATGTCTGTGCCGTGGGATACGAAAAAGAGGACTTGAAGCAAGGAACGTGTTTCTACGTCGATTCGGTCTAGCCCCTCAATGGAAGCGCCCTCAAGATATGGATCCAGTTGATCGACAGTCAATGCGAACGTGCGGATGTTTGGGTTGAGGCGGAATGCTTCGCAAAAGGGAACCCAATCCGCATCGTTTGAATCGATTTCACCCACGCGAAGAATCGGTTGATTATCCGTGCGAGACAATTGCCATTTGTCGCCTACCTGCTTAAGCTCCATCCCGTTTTTTGCAGCTTCAATCGATTGCGAAATAAGACCATCGCTCGCCGTCATTGCATCCGAGAGAGGCGTCGATCGCTCCTTGGTGAAGAGAGTGATAACGCCACGATCTTGAAGCCGCTGCAAGGCATAAACGCCTTGAAGAAACTGCGCATAGTTGGGAGCAGCCTTCGGGGTCGGGCCACTACCAGTCTCGGCATTGGATATCCAATTCAAGTTTTCGAGGTAGAGTCGAAACACGGTTGAAATAGGCCATGTGGTTTTGGAAAGATACGCGACGCCGTCCAGCGATATCGGAGTAAATAGTCTCCTGGTGAAATCTTCGTCGTCCATCGGCGTGAAACTCATCGTAGGTCGTGAAACGCCCGAAAAAGTTGCCGATGGCAAAACACTTCCGCGATAGCTCCCCACGTCTCCTGCACCCGCTGAAGTAAAGAATGGGACCAGGCCAACCCCCGCAGACATCTCTTGTTGATCTGCAATGTTCGAGATCGACAAACTGCTGGGTGTATCGATGTAGCGAAGTCGAACGATATTGAGCAATAATTGCTGTTCTGAGGTGGTCTTTACCGCTTCGTTATAGTGGATTCGACTATTGCTGAGCGAACGCGGACCAAACGTGCAGCCAACCATGGCAGACAGCATCCCCAATGCAAGCACAACGCTAGATTGCCAGCATTTCATTCGGCCCGAATTGGATGGATTGCAAGACACCATGTCAACGTCTATCGACGGCGAAAACAGAGTGCATGAGTGCAACGTCGACTAGCCTTCAAATAATGCGGATTCCTGCAAAGGTCAAATGCCAGCTAAACGAGCTCGGAAATCCGCCGCAGCACAGCGGAGCGTGCTTGCTACTTTGTAGAACAGTTGTCCTCAACTGTTTTCCGATCTTCGATAAGCAGCAGCACTTGCGTAGTGGCTGGCACGTACTATTGGTGGCTGGCACGTACTATTGGTGCTGTCCCCTGGAAGTGTCGCTTGTCCACGCACAATTGTATTTTCGGATCTTGGTTGAACCTAGTGCAAGCGTGATCGACGAACTGCTTGCCGCTCGTCGCGAGGAAGCTGCACGCGAATTACAAGACGGAGGAGACGGTAATAGAAGCGTCCACGCATTAGCAAAGCGCTTACACTTGGCTGTCCAACACAGCGATTCACAGTTCACTTCGCTGACTTCTGATCGTCACTGCCGAAACCGACTGGTTCACTGGTGATTCAATGAAGGAAACGGAAACCCGGTGAATATGCTTATAAAGCTCACGCTTTAGAGTCGCCTTTCCCATGCCACAGTAGCCATCAATGATGAAGCAATTAGTCATGCCTATCCATTTGGTTGTTTCGACTCACGCTCAGAATCCGTTATCGAATAGGTGATTATCGTTGGTTTCCACAATAGATCATCATGGATTCTCGGTTCCGTCAATCCACAGTTTTCCTTCCAGCCTGTTCTCTTTCTTTACTATCGATTGCGAGACGATCCCGAAGACTTGTTGTACGTCTTGCCACCTTGGAATTTCATTCCCAGAAACGCCTGGAACTAGCATTCGGCTTACTAGCATCGATGGCACATCGGTCGATTGCAGTTCCGCTTTTACTTTCGCAATGTCGGGCAGCCGCGTCCAGCTTGGTTGCAGCCAGGATTTCAAAACGAATTGTTGCCGAAACGAGAACGGCTTGGTTCCCAAATCCGCGAAATGGCCGTCAAAAGCTGGGGATTCTTCCTTGGCAGTCGCTGGGTTTTGTTTGGAATCTTGAAGCAATCGGATGAACCATGCGGTATCCGTAGACAAGACCAAATTCGAATCGTCGATCGCTGCAATGGAGATCGTTTGGCTTTCCCCCTTGGATAATGAGACGAACAACGACTCATTGTTGACTGTGTACCAACACTGATACGCTCCAATCCGCTCGGACTTCACTTCGTCGTCTTTGTCAAAAAGTTTGTTCAGTGCCTCGGCTGCTTGCTTTGCATCTTGTAGCAAGCAACTCCATACCTCATTGCGCTGAAACTGGCCCGTTCTCTTATCGCTTGGGACTGTGGCTCCGAAGTTCATTACAAGAGGGCCCATCCGATAAATAAGGTCTTGCCGAATATCGATTCGCGGCCCCTCTGGGTCCGTCAGGATACTGTCCAACAAGTCACCGAAACTGCCCGGCGTCTCTTCATCGATCCATTGATCGATCACGTGATTCATACCTTGAAACCATGGTTTGATATCGATGTACGAAATCGACCAGTGGTCCATCCCGGAGCGCATCATATTGGGACGCTCGATTTCGGGACCTTGTTTGAAACTAAAGAGCGAGAGTCCCTTGGCAAGAGGTTGAACCAACTGCAATTCGTAATCGACCTGCCATGATGGGTCCGCCTCGTTCGGAGACCTAATCGCGCCGCGAAGTGATTCCAGTCCATCGAAGCCGAAACGTTTTGCCGACTGATAAAGCTTGGGCTCGCTCTTGGCTGCAAATGCACTTAGCAATGGCCAAGGCGAAAGCCAAAAGCGAATTTCGCCACCATTCCAAGTCGATGCATCCGACAGGCTTTCCAACTGAGCTGGAGGCTGAGCCGATCGGAAACTTTTCGTGGAAGTGGATTTTAACCACTGCTCAAGTGCTTTGGGTTGTGAAGCGATGCATGTCCACTCAGGGCCGATCGCGAGACATGCTGGAGATGGATTCTCTTTGGTTGGCAAAACAAGATAGAGAATGGTTGATGAGTTGATCGTAGAAGTGGTCAATGAAGTCGCCGAGTGCCGTTTAAGCCAACTCGTTACGAACGGATGTTTGTCCGCGTTTGCACCGAGTTTTGCCAAAAAGAGCATGACCCCTTCGCCTTCTTGGTCGCGGAAACTTGCAATCGCTCCCGGCTGAACGATTGTGCTGATGTCGGACCAGTCCATTCCTAGCACTGGCCGAGGATTTAACAACGATCCCGTTTGCGATGTAACTTGTTGCGACATCACGTTTTTCCAGACCTCGCCGCTTAGGTGCTTGCACACACTCGACTTTGCGAGCTCGTTATAGGTCGAATGTACATCCTGTGTCGCAAAAAGCATCTGAGTTGTCTCGGGCAATGCATCCAACAACTGCGATTGACCGAGGAAGTCTCCTGCTTGGGCGAGCGATGTGGCAAGCCCCAACAAAAGCAGTCTGAGGGTTGCCAATGTTCGATTGACAATTCGAGCCTGAGCCAACGGTCGGCCATCAGGGCATAAGAAAGTTTCGACGTATTGCCTATTCATAAGTCAAGTGCTCTATCGGATTGATTTGAGATGCGGTCCAGGCTGGAAACAGAGCAGCGATCGTGACGATCAGCATGGTTGCGATCACGGAAATCCACATCAGAAAAGGGTTCCAAGCAAACTCGGGAGTGTAACCCAGCAATGCTTCACTGCAGCCTACGATGATGAGAACGGTGGTCACTCCACCCGCCATTCCAAACACGATTCCGATGGAACCAAGCAACCAAGCTTGCACCAAAACGGACAACATGATCTGTCCTCGACTAGCTCCAACGATTCGGAGCAAGGAGAAATCGCGAGCTTGTTCGATCGTGTTCATGGCGAGCGTCGTTGCGATTCCGAAACCTCCAGTCACGAAAGAAATGAAGATCACGCTCCATATGCCGGCTGTTACGCCCGAGATCGCTTGCTCGACCCCCTTCCTCAATTCGGTACCCAATTGCAGTTCAAATCCGAACTGCTCCTTAACCGCTTCAAGCGCCCCTACCGCATTGTCCAGTTGCTGGTTTTCTATGGACAAAGAGTACCACTCAAACCCAGTCACTTCGAAAAAGCGTTGGGCGGTGGATCTTTTCATCAAAATCGATAACCCGCCGTTTGCGAAATTCGAGTTGACCCCACCAATTTCGATCTGAAAGCTTCGGCCATTGACGGTCAGCGTCAGCATGTCGCCAGCTTTCTTTTTCAGCTTTTTCGCCAATATTGGACCGACGAAAACGTGATCGCTGTCGACGAGCTGGCGAGCTTGTTCGGTTGGCATCCCCTTGGGCTCGGTTGGAAAGGGCGCTTCCACTGGAAACTCGCGAACCAAGCATAAGACGTTTTCTTCGTCCGCTTGGCACCAGATGAAACGGATCGCGTTGGACCAATTCAACCCCGGAAGTTTCTCGATCATTTCCCGCAACGGATCTTCCGAGTCGATCAATAACGAAGGCGTTCGCGTGCTGACTAGAAACAAGTCGCCGGGCAGTGCGCGGTAGTACCAACGTTTGATTTCTGCCGTATTGCTCATCAGTGTTTGCCCAAGACCAACGGCTCCACAAAGTGAAATGACCAAGAAACCGGCGTTCAGCGAAGTCCTATCTGGACGACGAATCAATTGGTGCTTGGCGATTTCCATCGGAAAACCTTGCCTGCGTTTGACAAATTGATCGACGATCCAAATGAGCGGAATCAACCCAAGCGGTAGCCACAACAAGAAGGAAACTAAGGCCAACAGGCCAGTGTATACGCCCCATTGAGGTGGCAGCCACTCGCGATGAACGCAGTACAATCCAATCAAAGCGATGCACCAAAGTATCAATCCATTTAAAATCGAGCGCCAAGGCAACTTGCTCTGGACTTGGACCACGGGTTCGCGAAAACTCTCCAACGGCGAAACCGCATGCTCGTGGCGAAGAGCAAACCAAACGATGGACAGCGATAAGCATGGAATGAATATCGCGATCGCGACCAAGACGAACCAAGGCACCGAAAATGGATTGGGTGGCGACTGCAAGACACTCGACAAAACACGTCCCATAAAAAAGCCAAGCCCACATCCAGCTGCTAGTCCAAATGCCACTCCCACCGAGCTCATTACCAAGGCTTCGATCAAGACGGCCCGATGGATCTGTTGACTGGTCGCACCCAAGCATCTCAGGATCGCAAAGTGCGGGCGGCGTTCAGCCAAGTTCATTCGAGTCGAATTGAGCAAAATGTAGGCAGCCATTGCAATGGCGAGTGCGCTCGCGAACGACAATCCCAGTTCCGTTGATTTCAGCAAGTCATCTGCAATACCTATAGCGCTTGCTCGTTCCTTAATGCTCAGCGACTCCGGAATCTTCGACTCGATTTGTTGAACCAACGCCTGTTTCTTGTTCTCATTGCTGTCCGCCAAATACAAACGGTACCGATTAATTTGGCCAGGCAAGGCGGTTGCACTCTGAAGCCAATCCAAGTCCACGATGATTCCGTGTTCGCTAACGAGTCGATTCCATTCTTTCGCGCCCAAAACCTTTTTTATGACTAACTTCCGGAAGCCTCGGCGAAACAAGCATTGAATCGAATCCCCATCTTGCACATTGAGTTGGGTTGCAATCAAGGATGAAATAAGGCACTCATCCTCGTGCGGCCACTGACTGTCATCTATTTCGAGTGTTGACTGCAAAAACCGCCGAGACTCGGCATCGGAATTAGCCAACGGGATGCCCAACACGTTCGCTCGCGTTTTCGCCTCTTTGAATCGAAGGATCGAACCGCGAATTAACGTTGGCAGCCCGCTGACAACACCCTGATTCAAGGTTGATTCATCGAGTAACAAACGCTCGAACCGTCCCCCTTGTCGGTTTACGATATCGTAGGAGGGGAGCCCTTGGACGGCTCCGATAAGTTCACGAAACGATGACCTCGCATTGTGCGACGCCACGAGGATACCGACGAGCGTCGCAGTCGACAGTACAATACTGAGCAAAGTAAAGAAGAATCGGGAAGGCCGTTGTTTCCAGTGCTGCCACAGTATTTCGAACATCGACTATGTTCTTTCGGCTTGAGGGCTGCCGACTTTGTTTATCGTGGTTGCGCTGACGGAATCGTCGATAATCAGACCATCTCGCATTTTGACAACGCGGTCCGCAGATTCTGCGACAGTCAGATCGTGAGTAACCACGATGAGCGTTTGATCGTGTGTTAACACCAATTGGCGGAACAGTTCGATGACCATGTGGCCGTTTTCGGAATCGAGGGCGCCAGTGGGTTCGTCGGCCAAAAGTATCGCCGGCGACATGACAATTGCTCTCGCGATCGCGACCCGTTGTGCTTCGCCACCGGAAAGTTCGCCAGGACGGTTCGAGTGTTTATTCGACATGCCAACCGAATCGAGCGCTTCGATGGCACTTTGGCGAGCCTTGGCAAAATCGACTCCGTCCAGTCGCAATGGGACCATAACGTTGTCGATGGCCGTCAGCATGGGAAGCAAGTGGACTTTTTGGAAAACGAAACCCATTCGGCGGCGGCGAAGCAGCGTCTGAGAATAATCATCGAGGTTGGAGATCGATTGACCTTCCAACTGGACGTCGCCAGTATCTGGACGATCCAAGCCACCGAGAATATGCAGCAGAGTACTCTTACCACAGCCTGAAGGACCGGTGATTGCAACAAACTCACCTTTCCGCACATCAAGGCTAACGCCTCGTAAAGCGGGATGCGAAACCGTCCCGGAGTGGTAAATCTTTGTGATTTCGGACGCTCGAAGCAGAGGCGAACTCGGCAATGCGTCCTGAATCGTTGACTTCATTGGTGAAACCGTTTCATTGCTTCGTCAAACAAATGCCTGGCAGATCGGCCGCTCATCAACTTGGATTTGATCAGTTCGGAAGCCACCGACTCGACTGCTTCCCAGTGGCCGGGTTGGTCAAGGTGATGCAATGTCTTGCCCAATAGTCGTCGCTCGAGGCGTTCGGCTTTCTGCTCCGTATCGACACGTGCGAGCGATAACCGACGCAGTGCACGGAGGTCTTGCTGAGCTCCGCCCCAGTTGTATTCACCTGTGTACCTGCCTTCACTCACCAGACCGCCTAGCAAGATGAGTGCTTCTATTTCGAAGTAATCTTGCTTGCGTCCATTGCGACCTTTGCCCAGCTGTACCGCACCCAATCGAATGGAATTGCGCACAATCGAGAGTTTTTCAACGGAACGTCCCAACGACAAGGCTATGACGGCATGTCCCGCTTCGTGGTATGCCGTCGCTGCAGAGGGTTCGTCTTGCAAAAGCTCTTCGGTTGGTTGGACCACCGACGATGGATGGGGTTGATCGTTCATATCGATTGACGTGTTGCCTTATCGCCCCATCTCGTCTGCCAGGTGTGGAGCGTTGTAGATTGATCGCAAGCTTTCAAGAACTCCTGCAATGTGAACGGCAACAGCTCTTGAAACGTTGTCGGTGTAGTAGAAATCAGCGGTCAAGCTTTCGATGTTGCCGTCAAAGATGATTCCAACCATGGCGCCATCGCGGGAAACCACCGGCGAACCCGAATTGCCACCAATAATATCGGCGGTGCATACAAAGTTGAAGGGCGTGTCGGCGTTCATCTTGCTTTTGGCGGTATGCCAACTCTCGGGCAATACCCAGGGATCCTTTGCCAAGTGAAGTGACTCGTGCCTAAACGCACCGCCCAGGGTCGTTTGAGCAAGAATCTTTTTTCCTTCGGTTTCGTAGCCCAAAACCTTTCCAAAAGCCAATCGAAGTGTAAATGTCGCATCGGGATAAACAGAGTCACCTCCCACGGCAAACTTTGCCTCCGTTACCTTCGCATACGCTTGTCTCTCTTGTTCTTCTAGGCTGTCGGTGGCTTCGTGAACGCGTCGGTACTCGCTCTCGAACGATTTCGCCAAGAGGATGAGGGGATCCTTCGATTCCGAGATGGCTTGGGTACCGCCTTCGGATATCCGCTTCCGCTCCGAAACTGCGGTCAGCTTCGTACCCGCGATGATTTCGGCTGCACGTTGTTTGGGGCTCTTGCCCGCCAGCACTGCTACGACCAATGGGTCGTTCGCACCACGATCATCGATGAGACGAGCAAGTTCATCCGCGAGCTGAAGCCTCTCCAAGTCCTCGTAGATTGGCGCTTCGGAGAGAAGCTCTTGGAGAAGCGATTCGCGATTGCTATCTCGAAATTCTCGCAGCCGATCACCGCTCGATTTGCGGTCCTCGTTTGCCATGAGAGTCAGCGTTTCCGCGATTCCATAGAGTCGGCTTCGAAGAGTTGCTCCTTGGGTCAACAACTCACGTCGCTTTACTAACGACGTGCGGATTTGTTCCCAAGCCTTCGTCAATGGGGCCAGCTTGAGATCTTGTGAGAGGCGGCTCAGAAGTTCGGTCTCCTGCTCTTTCTTGGAGGCGGTAAAGCTTGGATCTTGGAGACCGGCGAGCATTCCCGTATAAGCCTTGCGAGAGTTCTGTATACCGAACAAATCATCGCGAGAACGACGCTGCTGTTCTGGGCCAGCCAACGCATATTGCTGCATGAGGATCTCTTTGCGGCGGAGCAAATTCATGGTGCGAGGCATAGCTACATCGCGTTGATATTCAATCGCATCGTGAGTGAAAATTCGACGCGTGCGACCTGGGTTGCCGGAGACAAAGACAAGGTCTTGGTCGCGTGCCCCCTTGGGATCCATCTTGAGGAAATGTTCGATCACGGCCGGCTTGCCATTCTCGTAAACGCGGAAAAGCGTGACATCCAGACAGAAGCGAGGGTATTCAAAGTTGTCAGCATCGCCGCCAAAGAATGCCGCTCCTGCTTCGGGCGCCCATACGAGTCGAACATCCGTGTACTTCTTGTAACGATACAAATGATAGCGGCCTCCCCCGTAGAGTGTGACGACATCGCTCCGTAAGCCTGTTGCGTCGAGAGATTCTTTTTCGATGGATGCCATCTTGGCTTGACGAGCTTTCGCCGCTTCTTGCACAGTCATGCTTTCTTTGATCGAAGCGTTAACCCTTTCCGTAACGTCCTCTATGGATATCAGTTGATTGAGCTCTAAGTCCGGAGTCTTGATTTCATCCGCTGTCGAAGCAGCTAGGAACCCATTCTCGTTGTAGTTGTGTTCTGCCGTTGAGAGCTTGTAGAGGGTATCGGATGCAACGTGATGATTGGTCAGTACCAGACCTTGCGAAGAAACAAACGAAGCCGATCCGCCCGAATTAAAGCGAACGCTCGAAAGCATCAAGTGATCAAGCCATGTTTGACTGGGTTCGAACCCGTGAATGGCTTGCAATTGTTTTGTCGGGGGCGCATTGAATAACCACATTCCCTCATCGCCGTTCGAAGTCATTGGCAAAGCAGAAACAAGCAAGAGAGTCACGAAGCCTATCCACTTTTGACTTTCAATCAAACCAAAGTGTTGAGTGTTCACGGTCTTCCGTCCAATGAGTTCGAGAATTTACACAGCGATCGCGGTTACGCCCGCGTGCGTACGAGTTAGTTAATGCCACGATTAGAAGTATAGCAGAGCATCGCGAAGTGCTAGGACCGCTCGCGCGTTCGGGATTTCATGCGCAGCTTTCGTTCGCGATTCTGTTTTGCCGTTAAATCGGCAATTTTTGCAACATAAAGCAGGCCAAAAACCGCAAGGCAAATCCCCATAACAAACCCGACTAGAACAAGAAATCGGGTGCCGAACCAGCGATCTAAGTAATGGCCAGCAACTCCGGGAATGACCATTAAGACCATGACTGACACGGCTCTCGATATTGCATTCGTGTTGCCTTGTGCTTCGATCCTCGCCAAATCCGTTTCAGAATACGATTCCTCTTCCTCAGAACTTTGATTTCCTTCCGACATAAGCACTCCAGTATTGAAATTCGAACCAGAAAGTCTTTTGTTAAGTAGTCATTTTGGGGGCTAAAGCCTAGAAATGACCTCCTTCGGTGAGCATAATCAGAGCCGGTCATTCGCGGGCGTTGCTCAAAAACCGGCCAATTTTGTTTTCGCCAAAAAAAGCAGATCACACGCAATTGTGGCGACTTGCTGCTTACCCATGGATGGTTGATTCCACCCCATGGCATACGGAGTTTCCATTGAATACCTCGAAAAACAAGCCCACAAGCGTGAAAAAACAGCCCCCTTCCATTCGCAATTCGGGCAAATCCGCAGGCAAGTCCATGCCAAAATCGGCTGGAAAGTCTTCGCTTAGCCCCGAGAAACCACCAAAAACCAAGGCTAGCGTCAAGAAAGGGGCAATTCCCAAGAAGTCAGCCGGCAAATCTGCAGCACGAACAGTAGACAATAAAACGATCGCTGTTCGAGCCGTTTCGGCCAAAAATCCTCAAAAGAAACCATCCACACAGGCTCCTAGCAAGGCTGACAGTCCAGCAAAGGTGCCTAAATCGGTCCCGTCGAAATCGGTCCCGTCGAAATCGGTCCGGTCGAAATCGGTTTCTAAAAAGCTTGTTCCCCTACAAAAACAAAAAAACGCATTGCCACCTAACGGCAAAGTCGCTTCGAACATTTCTTCTACCAAATCCACCGTTGCAAAAGCGGGTTTGAAAAACGCGTCGCTTGCTCCGAAGCAAGCTGCGGCAAAGCAAGTTGCTGCAAAACCAGTTAAACGAACGCTCGTTGCGGCTACGGGCGAAAAATCGAAAGCGGTTTTAAATAAGCCCATAACCGTTTCCAAGAAACAGGTCGATGCCGCGATCGAACTTCCCAAGGTAACTCCGAAAAAACCGTCCGAGCCGATTCCGCCCCCATCGGACACAAAGCCGGAAATCGTGGCCAAGAACCGACTTGCGCAGCCAGAAAAGGAGCTTCGGAAAGATCTCGCTCAACCTCCAGCCAAAACATCGCTGTCGCCACTCACGCAGGTTCCAAAGATTGAAAAAGGAAAGGATCGTATGATTCTTATGGTGCGCGATCCTTACTGGTTGCACGCGCATTGGGATATTACACGCCAGTCAGTCGATCGTGCCAAGGCTTCGTTGGCTGAGAATTGGCACACGGTCAAGCCGATTTTGCGACTGCTCAAAATGGACGATTCAGGCACAACCAGCAACGCCGAATCGATAGATCGCGACATTGAGATCCACGGTGGAGTTCGCAATTGGTACATCGAAGTCAATAGTCCGCCTAGCCGATTTCGGATGCTCATGGGCTACTTAACTGTCAACGACCGGTTCTATGAACTCGCGCGGAGCAACACCGTTATCACGCCCGTGCCCGGAGGAAAAGAAGCTTCGGATGATCATTGGGCGGATATTGCAACCGACGCCGAGCATATCTATTCGATGAGCGGTGGCTATTGCGACGATACGCAAACCGGTGACTTGACCGAAGTATTCGAGGAGCGACTGAAACGAACAATGGACACCGACGTCCTATCGCAATTTGGCAGCGGCGCCGAGGGCTCGCTCAAACGGCATAAACACTTCCATTTCGACGTGGACGCCGAACTGATTGTTTTCGGATCAACCCATCCAGAGGCCCACGTTTCGGTCGGCATTGAACCTGTGAAGGTGAGAACGGACGGGACTTTCTCCATTCGGATGCCGTTGCCCGACCGACGTCAAGTGCTACCTGCAACCGCCAAAAGTCGCGATGGAGTCGACGAACAAACCGTCGTCATTGCTGTCGAACGCAATACAAAAGTTATGGAACCACTGTCGCTCGACTCAGACGATTTGTAGCCAAAGCCGTCTCACGTTCAACACAGCGGACAAAAGTCAAAGTAGTAGGCACATTCCATGTGCCGTCCACCTGGCATCCAGGCAAAAGTCTGACAGCGAACGGTACGGCGGAGCGTGCCTGCACCTTTTGACTGCTGTCTTATGTTCGGATCATTCAAAATAGACGTGTGCGGAAAGCTTTGACCGTTGAAACGCTCGTTCAGTAGAGAGCGATGGTGTCGGCTTTTCTTTATGCTTTTTTCATTGAAGGGATTTTGTCCACCCTTCCCGCAACCATCAATCACTTAACGATCAGCTTTCGGCTTCGATCCATGCTCGCCCAACTCCTCGACTTGAATCCTCCGACAGCGCGGGAACTGGACCGATTCTTTGACACAAGTACCAGCGTACCAATGCATTTGCGTGTTTGAGTGTTTCCGCGGCGTTAGATGATGGGACTTTCTTTGTGGCGTGACCAAGCGAGTCAGTTCGTTTGGCAGTCGGAAACCTGATACCGCTCAGCCGACAGGTTTTCCACCGCGTCATGTCGCCGCTTTCGATCTCGGCAGATCCTCCTGCTGAACGGTTGCGCCCTGTCTTTAACCGGATCTTCATCATCTGGAAATAATTTCTCAAGTCAAGAAATCGGAATCGAGTTTGACTTGAGAGCTAGCATTCTTAAAATCGGCTTCGTCAGGTTCAATGGGTACTGCGAATGAGCATCGTCTTGTGCGGGCAGAAAGCCAGCTCAAACGGTCTTTAACGCGGTACGACAAGCCCTAGAATTGGACGTCAGGCAGGATGGTTCCTGTTTGAAAAGGATACTGCGGATGAATGATTTCATCTGCGGACTCGCATGGTTTAGGAGTTTGCGATGAAAATAGCGCACGACGTTGCTATGTTCGAAGATTCGGTCGCGCATTCGGTCGAGGGCAGGCTTCGCCAAAGGATTGGCAAAGATCGGATGGATCTTTGGTTTGGTGGTGGTGCCAAGTGGACGCAAATCGGGCATAATGTGATCGGAATCGAGGTTGCTAGCTCGTTCATTGCAGATTGCGTATCCAAGATGTTTCGAGATGATCTTCAGACTGCAATTCTAGAAACGGCTGGCAACGGTTTCGGATTCCAAATCTCAGTTGCTTCTTCGTCGGAATCAACTTCGACAGACGATCGTCTCCAGCCTAGTAAGTCACCCGTGCTCGCCTCCACTCTGAGTATTCCCCCGATTGCCACGCGAACCGAACCCGACAGGCTCGATGTTCGTTCGCGCGAGCCTATGAAATCGGAGGGGAAATCATTATTGAGAGTTGTTCGCGACGGAACGCCAGATCGCGATGAAGAGCATCACGAGTCAACGGTTTCGTCATCCGAAATTCACGTCGATCGCCTGGTTGAGATTCGCCGCGAGAACGAAAAGCGATGGGATGAGTTTGTCGAGGGAGATCACAATAGGCTCGCGTTTACGGCTGGCCAAATGGTGCTCGAGAGGCCTGGGCAAATCAATCCGTTGCTCATTCACGGTCCAAGTGGAACGGGCAAATCGCATCTTGCGATCGGGCTGGCACATAAGATGCGCATGGTGCACCGCATGCGCCGCGTCCTGGTACTGACTGCCGAGCAGTTTACGATCGAATATATGGAGAGCGCTCGGGGTGGTGGTTTCGCAAACTTTCGAAGCAAGTATCGCGATGTCGAAGGAATCGTCATCGATGACATTCAATTTTTTCTGGGTAAAGCAGGTACTCTCGCTGAGCTTCGCAACTCTATCGATATGTTACTGCGTGAAAAGCGACAAGTCATCTTGGTTGCAGACCGCGGCCTCAAGGAGTTGTCGGGGCTCGGTGCGGATCTGTACGCTCGACTGTCAGGTGGCATGGCTTGCGCCATCGATCCCCTCGATGCTAAAACGCGAGGGAAAGTATTGGCAAAGATTTGCAAGAAGCGAAACATCGACTTAGCAGACTCAACGCTCAACCATTTATCGCAACATTGCAATGGCGATGCGAGAGTTTTGCAAGGTGTGGCGCACCGCCTAGGAGCGCAGCAGCGTGTACTTGGCCGTGCATTGACCGAGGACGAAGCGGTTCGATGCACTTTGGATTTGATTCGAGCATGCCAACCCGTTGTTCGAATGAATGATATTGAAAAAGTAGTTTGCGAAGCGTTCGGTCTCGAAGAAAAGATGCTTAGAGCCAAAAGCAAGTGTCAGAGCATTAGCCAGCCCAGGATGCTGGCGATGTTCTTGGCTCGTAAATACACTCGCACCGCACTCTCTGAAATTGGCGAATACTTCGGCAATCGCCAGCATTCGACCGTGATCTCGGCTCAGAAAAAAGTCGAGCAATGGATTGAATCGGATGGGATTATCGGATGTGGTCGAGGTCAGATCGGTGTGCGAGAGATCCTCAAAAATCTCGAGGCAACCTTACAAGTCGGCTAATCGCAAGTCGGCTATCGCGACTCAGCTGACAAAAGGTGCAGGCAAGCTCCGCCGTGCCGTTCGCAGTCAAGCTTTTGCCAGGACTCCAGGTGGACGGCACATGGAATGTGCCTCCTACTTTGACTTTGACCGGCTGTGGCTATTGCAGCCATGCTTTCACTTCGTATTCGATTTGATCTTGATCAATTTCTTCGTGGGCGAGGAGTAAGTCTTGAACGGCCGCGATTGCGGCCCAATAACGATCCTGGGAGAAGGTATGATAGAGCTTTGCCACGATTTGCTCGAGCATCGCCAGGCATCGAACGTCGCTTCCAGAACTCGAACGAGCCCCAGAACTCGAACGAGCCCCAGAACTCGGACGAGCTAGCGTCCAAGCTTGTTTCCAGTCTTCGGACCATTCCGGCACAAGGCCTGGATGGAGGGGTTCGGATCGATAAATCATTTCGGCAACGGGGCCAGCCAAAACGACTGCCAATTGATCGGCAATCGAACTGCCAGCGGACCAACGGATTTCGACGTGACCGTGCAAATGCTCCTCTTCGGGAGTGATCGAGGCAATCGAGGCCTTTGCACCACATAGAATCGCCATCACGCAGTGGCCCGCCTCGTGATAGGCAGTCCAGAGTTGTTCTTCGTCGTCGTCGTCGTCGTCGTCGTCGTGGCGAATCATGCTGGCAAGCAAAAAGTGGAACTTTTACCGTTCTTTTTCAAGCGGACCTTACTTGACAGGCTCGCTCTTCGTCCCTTCCTGAATCGCAAAGATGCGGTTGCGGTTCGCGATATAGATCGTTTCGTTGGCTGCGATAGGGGTTGTGTATAGCGCCGAACCTAGATTGATTTCAGCGATAAGCTTCTTCGTAGCGGAAAGTTCGAAGATCGAGATATCTCCATCTTCGTCGCCAATGTAAATCTTGCCGTCTGCAACCAATGGGGATGCCCAGGACGCAGCCAACATATCGTGCGTCCAGTGAGCTTCACCTGTTTTCGCATTCAAGCAATGGAGCATTCCACTAAAGTCGGCGACAAACAACAGATTGTCCTTGATCGTGACGGTTCCGCACGTTCGGTGCATTGTTGTTTCGAACTCTTTCGCGTCACTACCAACGTAATGCCACACAACCGCCGAGTTTTTATTGTCGCGTTCGACATCGCCGTCGGCAGCCACCAACGCTTGCTTACGTTTAGGGGCGATTGTTTTGGTCATATCCTTTGAGTTGTAGACGAGTGTTGGGCTGACATCGCCTCGTTTGGTTGGGTCGATGCACCAAAGATGCCCGCCACCTTCACCGTGTTCAGGATCTTCTCCAACGGCGACATATACCAATCCATCGTAAATGACGGGCGTGGCGATGATGTGATTGCGAGTTGCCCCGTTCAGTTTGTAGACAGAGTCTTTTGGATTTGCATCAAACTTCCAGAGCATTTTGGCTTTGCCGTTATCACCTGCCGGATCGAAGCTGTACAGCCAGCCATCGCCGCCGCCGAAAATGACCTGCTCTTGACCGCCGAGTACTGCCGACGCAGGAGATGACCATTGCCCATGCAAAATATTGGCCCCCGGCGTGTTGTCTGTCCACAGCACAGAGCCTGTTAGCTTGTTCATGCAAATGAAACTAGGAGCTTTTTCTTCGGGGACCGTCAAGTGACCGTCATCGACGCCATTGGACGTGTTGACAAACAGCAGGTCGCCCACGCATGTTACCGAGCAGCTACACATGTTGTGTTGAGATACGTTCAATTGCGACATCATGTCCAATTTCCAAACCACGTCCGCTTCGTCTTTGTTTTCGTTGGGCTCTTTGTTGAAACCGTCGTTTTCACCATCCAAAAAACCTTCCGTATCGAGACAGACGACTTCGCCCCGACTGGTGACGTACCACAATCGATCTCCATCGATCAACGGTGCGCAGCAGATTCCTTGATTGGGCCAGTCATGAACCCGGCCCGTCGGAAGCTTTTCACTGCTATGTTGCCAAAGAAACTTTCCATCCTTTTCGTCAAAGCAGACGAGAACACCTAGATCCACCGTGGCTGGATAACGTTTGATGTAGCCGCTGCCGTTATTCGTACCTACGTATACCTTGTTGTTTGCAACGACCGGATTACCGTAGGTTTCTGATCCGAGAGGACTCGACCATCGGATATTTTGACCGGTTTTTACATCGAATTTGATTGGAAGCGGACCGGTCTTTGGGACATTGTTTCGTTCGGGGGATCCACCCCACTGCGGCCAGTCTTTCGCACCCACTTTGAGTTTCGCAATCGCTGCTTGAGCAACGGCGGTTGGATCATAATCGTCTGCTATGGACGGCGACGACCCGATGCAGCAAACAGAAAGAACTTGAAATAGAAAAAAACGCTTTGCGGCCAATCGCATTTGTCTTGCCTTGTTTGGAGGTAGGGACTTAACGAACGAGTCAGGATGCCAGATTTCTCATTGAGAATCTGGACGTGGTGGAATTTTTATTGTATCCGATACCTTTGCAATCGTGAAATGGATGAATTGGCAGAGTTTTTCGAAGGATTTGACGGCGACCAAAAGGCGTGCCCTTTCTTTGACAAGTAAGTTGCAATTTGGTTGCTTGCCCATCAAGACCTAGCAAAATACAATCAAGGCACTCCGTCAGACCTGCGCTTTCCAAGACTTCCGCAACCGTTCCACTCAAGATTCCTACCCTCACTATGCTAAATCAACTCTCTCGCCGCCATTTTTTGTCCACTGCCT